>NZ_JAVJRX010000136.1:0-17191 GCF_040219735.1 Coleofasciculus sp. G1-WW12-02
TATAAACGGACGTGGAGAGGGTGTAAGACCTCATTTGGAGGCAACCTTCAGCGAAGCGTCAACCCCAATCAGCGACCACCCCTAAAAAGGTGGCGTGGTGAGGAATCCCCCGCGCTCTTTAGCCGGGGGAGGATGTCAATAGGATTTACACCCACCACGGTGTTTCTCCAGTGCGGGGATCAGTTTCCGTCCAAGGTGCTATGCGGATGTAGTCGCCTTCGATGTTAACCTGTACCAGCTTCAGGGGACGGTCAGCCGGACCCCGGACAACCGAACCATCTGGACTATAACGAGACCCGTGACAGGGACATTGAAATTGTTGGTCGATATTGTTCCAAGGAAAGGTACAACCTAAGTGAGTGCAGTTATCGACAATTCCGATTGAGTTTAAGGTGTTATCGTCGGTAACAGTTAAATACGTCGGTTCACCTGCTAAACCCGCAACCAAAGCACGGGCGCCTGCACCTTGGGCGACGATTTGGGACACGGGGATGGGATTCCCTAATTTATCTTTGGCGATAATCGAACCATCTGCGCCCCCTTCTTGGGGTGGGACAAAGAATTTAGCGGCTGGATAGAGGGCGGCGCTAGCTGTGGCGGCGATGGTAGCCCCGGTGAGGAAGTTGAGAAGCTGTCGCCGAGACATTGAGGGACTTTGCATCGATAGACTCTCTTCCATGGATATCCTCCGATTTGTGTAAAAAAGATTTACGACTTGTTATCTAGCTTAATAACTATCTTACTATTTAGTCAAGTAATAATTTTTGGGGAGAGATGATCTGCTTCAGGTGTGGGTAATTTTTTCGTAGTACCCTCGTTCCTAGGCAGAGCCTAGGAATGCTCCTTTTGAGGCTCTGCCTCCCCTGAAAACGAGTGCGAGGGTTGTGGCTTAAGTTGACACGGATGGCAAGGGGGTGATTCCTACACACTTCCTACAGGTGTTTCGTTGTGGGGCATGGCTGAGTTCATATAGATTGTAAATATAGTTAAAAAGTTGTATAGTTTTAATAAACCGTGGTGTAATCATGGCTCATATTGTGGTAATCGGTGCGGGTATTGGCGGACTACCCACCGCTTACGAACTGCGGCATCTCCTGCCTCACGTCCACCGAATTACGTTGATTTGTGACAAACCTCAATTTACGTTTATTACTTCTCTTCCTTGGGTTGCATTCAATTTGACTCCACTCCAGCGAATTCAAGTAGATATTGCTTCTGTGGTAAAATCCCGTCAAATTGAGTTTGTTCAAGGTAAGGTAACCGATCTTGACCCCCACGCTCAATGGTTAAGGGTGGGAGACAGGTCCATTGATTATGACTATGTAGTGATTGCTACCGGGGCAGAATTAGCGCTAGATACCATACCAGGATTAGGACCCGATCGCGGTTACACCCAATCGGTGTGCAATCCTCACCATGCTTTGATGGCAAAACAAGCGTGGGCAAAATTTCTGGAAAATCCCGGACCCTTGGTTGTGGGGGCGGTTCCGGGTGCGAGTTGTATGGGACCGGCTTATGAGTTTGCCCTATTAGCCGATTGGATATTGCGGCGACAGGGATTGCGAGAACAAGTACCGATTACGTTTGTTACCCCAGAACCCTATGCGGGTCATTTGGGAATTGGGGGTATGGCACATTCGGCGGAGTTGGTAACTGAATTAATGCGTCAACGGCAGATTGAGGTGATTGAGAATGCTGAAATTACTGCCATTCATCCGCAGCAGATCACTTTGGCAGAAGGTCATACGCTACCATTCCACTATGCTATGCTGCTACCGCCGTTCCGGGGACCGGGCTTTGTCCGAGATGTTCCTGGGTTGAGTGATGAGAAGGGTTTTCTACCTGTATTACCAACCTATCAGCATCCCTCATTTCCCTCTATCTATAGTGCGGGGGTGGTGGTGCAGTTATCGCCACCGGAAAAGACTCCTTTGCCTATCGGTGTGCCAAAAACGGGGCAAATGGCGGAGGCGATGGGTATGGCGGTGGCGCACAACATTGCTAGAGAGTTGGGTGTGATTCAAGCTGCACCGATGACGCCAACTTTGGCAGCAATTTGTATGGCGGATTTTGGTGATACGGGAATTGTATTCTTAGCTGATCCCGTTTTACCTGATCCGAAAACGGGTCAACGGCGACGTGCGATCGCAAAACGGGGTCGTTGGGTAAGCTGGTTGAAGATTGCCTTTGAGCGATTTTTCTTGACCAAGATGCGATGGGGGTTATCTGTACCTTGGTTTGAGCGTTGGGGTCTGCGTTTATTGGGTTTGTCGCTAGTGGAACCAATTCCAGTATCAAAAGATTATCCAATTGAGTCAAGTTTGCAAACTAGATAAGCGATTAGTTGATTACGATATTGTGTGGGATGTTGTCACCAACAAAATTCCTAAGTTGGATACTGAAATCTGAAAAATTATCGAGCAGGAGTATTTATAGTTTGGCAAAATGAAACGTGAAATCTTCTTATTGTCGGTGGATCATTTACTCCCCTTGACCATCAACCTGATTCGGCTCCGGTAGAAATTCAGGATTCATGATTTGTTCTGGAGTGTAAGGACATGCTTCGGGAAAAACCTGTTCACCTAACTGAGTCTCACGAATTGCTAACGCTAAACCCAGTTCGTAAGCCGTCAGGAATACCTCTTCTAGATAGGGGTTCAAACTGGGGCTATCCTGCAACAACAGCTTGATTTGAATGCGTTGCTCTCGAATTGTACCCAACCAGCTATTGCTGCGCTTTTCGCGTTGAAACTGCCATTTCAGCAGGTGTCCGAATAACAATCCTAGCCGATTCCTCAGTTCTTTTCTTTCTTGGCGACCCAGGGTTTCAATTTCCTCAATTAGGTTGAGCCTGTCTAATTGATCCCAATGCTGATCTTTGAGCAGCGTCACCTGCTCTTGAGTCCAAGCATAAAAATCTGTTTCATAGAGTTCAGATGTGTCCATTTTTATCAAGGATTGTAAACTTCTATCAAACCTGCGATCGCTCTGTGCTAGTCCTCCCTCTCATGTAGCACATCCTCAACCAGACAAATAAACAATTATAGAGACGTTGCATGCAACGTCTCTACAATCTAAATGATATGATCTTTGACGCTCTCCCTCCTATAACAAGGGAGATTCTATGGAAATTTCGTTCCATATATCCCGGTAAACGGGTTCCCAGGCACACGATATTCGCCATCTAGGGCATCGTGTTATCTCCTAACACCCTGTCGATTCAGGGCTGGGCGTTTCAAACCTTTGCGGTTTGGGTTCCGCCGAGTCCCGGCGTACCTGATAAGTTGACTTCGACTTTGCAGCCGCAAGCCAACTGCATTTTATCATACTATCCTGGGGTGTTTATCCGGATAAAAGCCGTCCTAGAAGGACGGGGCTTCAGACCCTTTATTTCCGGTGAAAGGCTAATCTAGGCGGGAGCCACCTGAACAATCAGCGATCGCTTATCAAAAGACTGGACTTTCCCCGCTTCGCCGAGATCCGCAATCACACGTTCTAGCAATTCGTTTGCGCGATCGCGATGCTGATGTTCTCGACCTCTCAGACGCACCTGAAACTTAACTAAATTACCTTTATCCAACCAGTCGAGCGCTCTTTTGATGCGTAAGCCGTAATCGGATTCACCAACATTCGGACGCAATTTCACTTCCTTAAGCGTTGGTTTAGAACTTTGGCGTTGACGCTTTTTCTGCTGGTACTGATGTTTCCCGTAGTCCAAAACCTTCGCCACGGGACCGTCTTTAGTTTCAGAGACGACTACTAAATCAAGTCCTGCATCCTTAGCGACTTGTAGAGCCTCACGGGTATCAGTCAAACCACGATTGTTATTTTCATGGTCAATCAACAAAACCTGAGGTGATCTGATTTTGTGGTTCATCAGTTGTTTCTGTTTCTTAGCGATAAGACTTTCCTCCTAAGTTCAATAGAATCTCCTACGGGCTAACTTCTACCAGGGTAACCCAATCCTGATCACCTCACATCCCGCTAAGGTTTGACAAAGGTGATGGTCGATTAGACATCAGCATTGATACTCCCCCGGTTAAAACGGGGGGGCTTTTTTCGCAAGAGCGTTACCCACACGGTAACACTAATTTAGGATGGAACAATCTGAAGCACCAGCGCCCGTCGATCAAAAGACTGAACTTTGCCAACTTCACCCAGATCAGTCACCACCCGCTCCAGCAGTTCTGTGGCGCGATCGCGATGTTGATGTTCCCGACCCCGCAGACGCACCTGAAACTTCACGGAATCGCCTTTTTTCAACCACTCAACAGCTCTGTTGATGCGTAAGCTGTAATCGGACTCGCCCACATTTGGGCGCAGTTTCACTTCCTTGAGCGTTGGCTTGGAACTCTGGCGCTGGCGTTTCTTCTGTTGGTACTGATGCTTACCGTAGTCCAATATTTTTGCCACGGGAGCCTCTTTACGCTCAGAGACTACCACCAAATCCAGACCTACATCTTTAGCCAGTTGTAAAGCCTCACGAGTATCGATCAAACCGCGATTGTTATTCTCGTGATCAATCAACAGAACCTGAGGAGACTTGATTTGACGGTTGATTCGTTGCTTGTCTTTGTTAGTTATAATACATTCCTCCTACAACTCCATTTGCGGCTAGCTAACTCCTCTTTTAGGATAGCGCAACCCAAACCAACTCACACCATGTCCGGTGGTAAATAGCGGACAATAGAGAAAACATCTCCTCGCAACCGATGTGAGGAATCCTCGTCTAATACAGGAGGAAAAATTATGACCACTCAATCAACCGCCACATTCACCTCCGTCTATGGTCCAGTAACATCTTGGCGCTACGGGCGATCGCTGGGTATTGATCCCATTGGACTCCAATCAACTTGCTCATTTAACTGCGTCTATTGTCAGCTAGGGGAAATTCAAGTCCGCACCAGCCAACGTCAAGTTTTTGTCCCTACCGCAAAAATTATCCAAGATTTACAAGCTTTTGCCCCTTGGGATGTCGATGTGGTAACCCTCAGTGGTAATGGTGAACCAACTTTAGCCCTCAACCTGGCTGAGATTATTTCTCAGGTTAAGGAAATTACTCACAAACCTGTCTTGGTCTTGACAAATGGCACACTTTTAGGTAATCCAGACGTGCAGGCGGCGTTATCTTTAGCGGATAAAGTCTCAGTTAAACTAGATGCTGTGAATCAAGATCAACTACGACGTGTCAATCGTCCTGTCATGGAACTCGATTGGCTCAAAATCTGGACAGGTATCCAGGAATTTCGTCAGGGGTATCCAGGAGAAATGGGAATACAAACAATGCTGTTAACCCCACCGAATCAGCCCAGTCAAGAAACTTACGTGCAGTTAGTGCGAGTACTACATCCCGATGAAATTCAACTCAACACCCCCACCCGTCCTAAACCCTTGACTCATCAACTCGATGGACGTGGTAATCATACCCCCACTGAATCACGTTCCTATCCTGTACAACAACTCAAGCGAGTTAGTGGGGATGTCTTACAAGCCTTTGCCACTAAAATACAGGACGAAACCAATATCCCCGTTCGATGCGCTCCCCGTTAAAAGAGTTTTGAGTGTGTAGGGGCGGGTTTCACTATTATCGTTTCTGACCTCACAAGAGATGCAACTAAACCCGCCCCGATTGAGTTAAAGCGTTGTGGAAATCTTTGACAAAGGACAAAAGACCAATGACCAATGACAAAGAACGAATCACCAATGATATTCCCCCTGGATATCTAAATATTATGGGATACGTTGACGAGTCAGAAGTGAATGGTCCTGGCTGTCGCGCTGTTGTTTGGGTGCAAGGGTGTAACCGAGAATGTCCTAGCTGTTTCAATCAAGCATCCTGGTCATTTGAATTTAATCAGTTAATAGCTGTTGATTAATTAGCGGATAAAATTTTATCCAATCGCCGTAATCAAGGAGTCACTTTTTCTGGTGGAGAACCTTTTTGGCAAGCACCAGCCCTAGCGCAGTTAGCGAAGAAACTCAAAGCGGCGGGGTTAAATGTTATGTCATTTAGTGGATTTACTTTAGGAGAACTGCAATCACCTGATGCACCTCCAGGCGCACAAGAGTTATTAGGACAACTCGATATTTTAGTCGATGGTCCGTTTGTCGAATCCTTAGCGATTAATTCCCCCGATTCACCCGTCTCATCTCGAAATCAGCGCGTCCGTGTATTTAATCCCGCATTAAAAGACCAAATTACCTGGGCTTCTGATCAAATGGAGATTCATATCCTCAAAGATGGTAGCCGCATTGTTACAGGATTTCGAGGTCAGATGAATTTGAGCGAAGGCTAGATGTCATTTGTCATAACGGAAGATTAAGGATTTTGAAACCCGCGTCGGCGGGTTTTGTTTGTGTAGCTGCGGTTTTAACCGCCAAGCCAATTTGGTATCATTCAGTAATTTCCCCATTTTCCTATCTTTTGATGTAAAGATATATTAATAATACACCAAAAAAAATTAATTCAAAAGTTCAATTTATTGAATTATAAATAATCTCTTGAGTAGATAAAAATTTTACTATTTTAAATCCTTGAACTTGCACCCCATTGAAATCAAGTGTCGAGGTTAAGGAGAATTATAGACTGAGTTAATTTACCTATTATTTTCAATAAATTCTGACGAAGGATTAACCTGAACTTTAGGAAACGGAGTCTTTTGTAAAGCTTTGTCTAAAACTTACCTCAAATAGTCACTTCAGCTCCGATTCCTCTAGACAAATATGCGAAAGTAAGTTAGTCTGTATGACAGATTGTCTAACGTGTAAGACAATATCTAAAAGCTCAACTCTTAGCCGATCAGGAGTGACCAGTCGCAGACCAACCAACTGCACATCTTATTCTCCCCGAAAAGAGTTGACCCACGTAGGGACCTCTACCACTCGCGATTGACTAATTTTGAATCTCTAAAGTTTTGGAGGCACAACGAAGGACTCAAAGCTTAATTGTAGGGATGCAGGGTATTCATGCATCAGACCAGCATCTACTATACCAGGTCTGACATCGCTCAAAACGCTGTAGTGATTGCACCATTGTTTAGATCCCTGCTAGAGAAATTCCCCGATCTTTTGACAGTTGGCAAAGGTAGTCTTTTTGAGACGAAAAAACTTTGTGTAACTAGGGTTTCAAGGTGATGTTCCCTTCAAAAGCGGCTGAAGTCTAACGCGGGTATAAAACACCGACACTATTAGACATTTCCGGCTTTTGTTAATCCCTTAGTCATAGCAAGAAACCGATGACGGCTAGACAAATTCCCTCTGTAATCTCAACTCCGATGCTCTCTTCCCTAGAGCAAGTTCGGTCTCTTAGAACCTTGCAGCGATTTCAGTTTAGTGGTGAACTGGTGTTGAACGATCCAAAGGGACACCAATGGATCTTTTTTTTGTACCTGGGCGGTATCCTTTATGCCACAGGAGGAGTTCATCCTGTGAGACGGTGGCAACGCAATTTAGCCATTCACTGCCCTCAAATTTTGACTCATCCTGATACAATTCGGCGTGATTTAGCCAGTATTAATTCCAAAACATGCTGGGACTATCAGCTATTGTCTCTATGGGTCAAGCAGCGACGAATCACTCCAGAACAAGCTGCCAACATGATTCGTGCTGTGCTTACTGAGGTTGTGTTCGAGCTCGTGCAAGCGAAGCAAGTAACCCATCAAATCCAGCATAATTATTCGTTACCCACGAAACTGGTTTTGATTGAAATTGATCAAGCGATCGCACAGGTACAATCTTTGTGGCAGACTTGGCAGAATGCCCAGCTTGCGGATTATTCTCCTAATCAAGCCCCGGTGATCAAACAACCGGAACAGTTACGCAAAAACCGTTCTGTCGAGGTTTACCAAACATTAACTAACCTACTCGACGGACAACATACATTGCGTGACTTAGCGGTGAAACAGCGTCGGCATGTTGTGGACATTGCCCAAGCGTTAATCCCTTACCTGGAATTAGGCTGGGTAGAACTAAGTAACATTCCCGATTTAACAGCACCCACCCCCAATACGGCAAGGCATAGAGAAAATGTTGGTGCTGACAAGCAGCAGAGAGCAGAAAAAGGTAGAGACGTGCCACGGCACGTCTTACCACGACACCTCGCAGAGCCAGGGAAAGAGAAGGTTAAAGCTTATCCCACAGGTATTGCCCCCACCTCTGGGAAAGCCAACGTGCCGACAACCCCACTCAAAAGTGCAAACGCAGATGCAACTAAATCCTTGGTTGCTTGTGTAGATGACAGTCGTTGGGTGATTCACACCATGGAAAAAGTAATCGGGGCGGCAGGTTACCGATTTATTGGTGTGGAAAATGCCCTGCGAGCCATTCCAACTCTTTTGGCACGAAAACCGGATCTAATCTTTTTAGACTTGGTGATGCCAAATGTAAATGGATATGAGCTTTGCACTCAATTACGCAAACTGTCCTGTTTCCAAAAAACGCCGATTGTTTTTTTGACCGGAAAAGATGGGGCAGCGGATAGACTTCACGCTAAGTTTGTTGGTGCATCGGATTTCTTGAGCAAACCTTTAAGTTCTAGAGATCTGCTCACTGTACTCCACAAGCATATTAAACAGGGTGTTTATTGATTGTTGCTTGTTCATCGTTCAGGGTTAGTAATGCGATGAATTGACGTGAATCTGATACTAACTATCATTGACCAATTTCTTTTGTATTCATTAGGTAATTACCATGGGAACAGCTCTAGTTGTTGAAGATTCCTCAACGGATATGCAAATTATCACCAGTTGCTTACAGCAAGGTGGTATAAATGTCTTGGTCGCTCATAGTGGCGAAGAGGCTCTGACTAAAATTAGCAAGCAAAAACCGGATGTGATTATTTTAGACATCGTGCTACCGGGTCGCAGTGGTTTTGAAGTTTGTCGCGAATTAAAAGCAGCGGCTGAAACCAGCAATATTCCTGTCGTTATTTGTTCGACAAAAGGAGGTGAAATGGATAAGTTTTGGGGAATGAAACAGGGAGCAGATGCTTACCTAGCTAAACCTGTTGATCAAAACGAACTCGTCCGCACTGTTAAACAGCTCATTCGCACCTAATTAAAGTGTTCGTAGTCAGCACGAAGCGTGCTGGTAAGTCAAGCATAAGGCACTTTAGTGCCTACTACAAACACTAAAGTGCCTACTAAAAAGAAAACGGTTCCTGACCATGTCTGACACTTTATCAACCCAAAACCTCTTCTCATCGTCCATGCAGATCCAGCTGCGATCGCCTGCGTCTGTAGCGAGTGAAAAAGAACAGTTTTTGCGGTTTCATCTGCTACCGGATACAACCGCTTTGTTGTCCGTTCGTCAGTTAACTGAGGTGTTGAACATTCCGATGGGTCAGATTGTACCCATCCCTCATACACCCCCTTGGGTTATGGGTGTTTATAACTGGCGGGGTGAGATTCTTTGGATGGTGGATATCGGACATTTAGTCGGACTCACGCCGTGGTATCAGCAGATAACCGGTGCTTCAAATTACACGGCAATTGTGTTAAATACTCCTTCCCCGTCACAAACCTCTACCCAAGTCAAAAGTCAGATACTAGGACTTGTGGTAAACCGTGTCGAAGATATGGAGTGGTGCAACCCCGATGGGATTCAATCCCCACCCTCTGCTCCCGTTACTCCCGAACTTGCTCCATTTTTGCGGGGATATTGGGTGAAATCCACGGGTGAGATGTTAGCCGTTCTCGATGGTACAGCCATTACCGAAGCGATGCCCAAAACTCAGTAGATTTTGTCATCTGCATTACTTGCTATTCGAGAAGCATGTTTTAACTACGATTGGCGTCTATCAAAAATCTCTCGAAAGCAGCCAATTGAAGACGGCTGACAACTATCGCCAAAAAAATTCTGCTTAATTTCATAACCTATCCGGTATTGCTTAACCAAACGCAAGGCTTTCCTTTGGCTTGCGGATCAGTTGAGTACTATCCTTTCTACCCTATTGATGTTCAACGATGAGGTTCATATCATGACTCAAACATCATCTAATACAAACTCCACGAATAATAACGGTGCTACTTCCAAGCTGACATCCAGTGATGATGGCGCAGCACTCATGGATTATCCCCTTTCTGATCGCAGCCTCTCGACTCCAATCCCAAACGCTCTCAAACGACTAGAACCTGATGGGGGAGGCTACAAGACAAAGAATCAAACCATTCCCAAACAACTGTCATCAACCTCTTGGTGGCAACGGCTGAATCTGCGAAATAAAGCCACGGCTCTGGCAATCATTATTGGTACTATTCCCGTACTGGTGACTGGAATCACTGCCTACTATTTTGCTGACCGAGCGGTTGTTCGAGGAATTGCCGACGCTAAAATCGCCCGGGCTGAAGGTATTGAAGATAAGGTGATTCGCTTCATGCGGGAACGTTACGGGGAT
The DNA here is from genome assembly GCF_040219735.1 of Coleofasciculus sp. G1-WW12-02. Lineage (NCBI taxonomy): Bacteria > Bacillati > Cyanobacteriota > Cyanophyceae > Coleofasciculales > Coleofasciculaceae > Coleofasciculus > Coleofasciculus sp. G1-WW12-02. The sequence goes on from NZ_JAVJRX010000136.1 coordinate 10,394, forward strand.
ATTCAGGTTCTGGCAAATCTGAATATTCTCACTGATCCCAAACTGGTTGAATCAACAACCCTGGCTCAAAAACAAGCCACTCTCGACAACTACATCGATTTCTACAAAATCTATGACAGCATTGCCGTGTTTGATCTCCAGGGTAATGTGATTGTACAGTCTCAGGGAGAGCCTGTAGGTAACCACAGCGATCGCGATTACTTTCAAGCCGCCCTCAAGCTCGATCAACCCTATATTGGCAACCCCACGATCTCTGACAGCAGTGGCAAATTCGCGATCCACATTGCTTCACCCATTAAAGATCTCACAGGTAAGACCATTGGCGTGATTCGCTCTCGTATGCCTGTGGAAGCCCTTGATGATTTGATTGCCAACTTCGGCGCTGGCGGTGACCAATACTATTTAATGGACTTGTCTGGAGGCGGTGCCGAAATTTTCGTATCGAACCAGCCGCAGAAGCGAGATAAGGAAGCGTCAGAAGTGTTTGCTCACTTTGAGCAACTGAAAACCGCCGGTAAACCAGCAAGTGAGGTGACAACTGACACGATTGATAACACTCAAGGTTTGTTAGCTTATGCTCCCTTACAAACACTTGAAGGTGTACAAGACTTACCCTGGAGTGCGGCTGTAGCTACGCCAACCAAGATTGCGTTTGAACCGCAGCGACAGTTACTTCTCGCTCTAGCCAGTGGTACAGCGCTCACCGCTTTGCTGGTGTCAGCAGTAGCCGCTGCCATTGCCAACCGCGCTACAACCCCGATTGTGAGTGCCGCCGACGCGGTAACCAAAATTGGTCAGGGAGACTTGGATACCCGTATAAACGTGGCTGGGGAAGACGAACTGGCTGTCTTGGGTAAAAACATCAACGACATGGCTCAACAGCTCGGAACTTTGGTGCAGCAACAAACCTTGGCAGCAGAAAGGGCAAACTTATTGGCAGAAATTACCAGTGTCCGTTCCTTTGACGCCCAAGCCATCCAAGATATCTTTGATATCGCGGTGATCAATGCTCGCAAAATCTTTAAAGCGGATCGGGTCATTGTTTATCGTCTCAACTCTGACGGCAGTGGCGATGCTGTGGCTGAATCGGTGACGCCCGGTCAGTTTCATGCGTTTAATAGCAATATCAAACATCCCCCCCTGTCGCCAAAACAGCTTACTACTCACAGCGATGACGGTATTGTGGCAATCACCAATATTACCGCAGCTGGGTTATCGGCTGAACAGTTAAAGTTTATGGAACATCTAGAAGTCAAGTCTACCCTAGATGTTTTACTCCTGTCTCAAGGTCAACCCTTTGCCTTGCTCAGCGTTCACCACTGCAAGAACTCCCACCCATGGCAGCCAGAGGAAATCGATTTCCTCCAACGCTTAGCCGACCAAATGCGACTGTCTCTTGACCGACTTACTCTACTTGACCAAACGCGAAACCTGGCGGAAGAACAGCGTCAATTGAAAGAAGGTTTGCAACACCGAGCCTTGGAACTGCTCAAGGAAGTAGACCCGATTAGTAAAGGTGACCTAACCATTCGCGCACGAGTCACGGAAGATGAAATTGGTACGATCGCGGACTCCTATAATGCTACCGTTGCTAACCTGCGGAAAATCGTTAACCAGGTGCAAGCGGCGGCGGGTCAAGTGGCTGAAACCACGAGCTTTAATGAAGTTGCGGTTCAATCCTTGGCAGAAGAAGCGCTGCACCAAGCCGAAGAAATTTCCGTCGCTCTTGACCGCGCCCAGGAAATGGCTCAGTCGGTGCGAATGGTCGCCAATAACGCTGAACAAGCCTTAACTGCTGTGCAAGAAGCGTCTCAAATGGTACAAGAAGGAGACGTGGCGATGAACCGTACTGTAGACGGGATTCTCGCTATCCGCGAAACAGTAGCAGAAACGGCGAAAAAAGTCAAACACTTGGGTGAATCCTCACAAAAGATTTCCACCGTCGTTAACCTGATTAGCACCTTTGCCGCCCAAACTAACTTGCTCGCCCTCAACGCCTCCATTGAGGCAGCCCGCGCCGGGGAAGAAGGACGAGGGTTTGCGGTGGTTGCCGACGAAGTGCGATCGCTGGCACAACAGTCAGCCGATGCGACGAGTGAAATTGAAAAGCTTGTGGCGGCGATTCAAGCGGAAACTAACGAGGTGGTAACTGCAATGGAAGCAGGTACAGAACAGGTAGTTATGGGTACAAAACTTGTAGATGAAACCCGCGCCTCCCTGAACCAAATTACCACCGTATCCGCCAAGATTAGTAAACTCGTTGAAGCCATTACAGATGCCACATTAATTCAGACACAAGCCGCTGAATCTGTAACTGAAACCATGACAAAAGTAGCAAACATTGCTGCACACACATCCACAGGAGCCAGTGACGTATCTTACTCATTTGAACAACTCCGACAAGTCGCGCAAGCGTTACAAGAAGAAGTGGGTCAGTTTAAATTGAGTTAGTCATTTTTCATTCGTCATTTGTTGATTGGATTTAGGGTGATCGCCAATCAATCCCGATATTCGCGACGCGACGCGACGTTTCGTTTCGTTTCGTTTCGTAACGTAGGGGCGAAGCATTCGCGCCTAGATTGATCGGTTTCCTGTCAAAATTACAACGCGAATGCTTCGCCCAACACACCGTTCACAAATAACCAATAAACAATGAAAAACCATGGCAATTAACCCCGATATTCGTGACCAAGCCTATCAGTTTTTTATTGCCGAAGCACCGGAACTTTTACAGATCATTGAAACCGGGTTATTAAATCTCACAGATGAGCGCAGTACTGCCCAAGTTCACGAATTAATGCGAGCCGCCCACTCGCTAAAAGGGGGCGCAGCCAGTGTTGAATTAGAGGCGATCGCGACTCTAGCTCACCGCTTGGAAAATATCTTTAAGGCACTCTATAGTGATACCGTAGAGATTGACATTGAGCTAGAAAATAAACTGCTGCAAGCTTATGACTGCCTGAGTTTGCCCCTGAAATCACAAATTACCACGGGTTACTTTGATCCTCAAGCAGCTTTAGCCACAGGGACTCCCATTTTTGACCAAATTGAGGCACGATTGGGAGATGCCCTGACTCAGGCGGATAATTATTATATGCCCAGTTCCGCCGAATTGGGGATAAATATGGCGGTATCTATTTTTGAAGTCGATGTCGCCGAAGGATTGGAACGCCTTGCTACGGTGGTGGAAAATCCTCAAGACTATGAAGTGGCGGGAGAATTACGCGCCCAACTTGACGTTTTTGCTGGATTTGCTGAGTTCTTAAACCTGCCCGGATTTGGCGCGATCGCACAAACGGCACAACAGGCGTTAGAGGCTCACCCCCAAAGGGCTGTAGAGATTACAAAATTGGCACTGGCTGATTTTGAAGTCAGCCGTCAAGCTGTTCTCTCCGGTGAACAGACGACGGGAGGAAATCCTGGTGAAGCATTAGTCGCCCTGGCTGAATCTCCAGCAACTTCGGCGGATTCGTTCGCCGTGCAACCGATTGAAGCATTTACAGAAGACGATGCGATCGCATCTTCACCCGAAACGCTTCCGTTGCTCGCTGAACTATTTTCTCAAGAGACTGAACCTTATACCCTCCCAGCCACAGCAGAATCTACATTATCAGTTCCTTCTTTAGAGGATATTTTTGGTAATCCTGATTCTCAGGAGATTTTAGATACAGAATGGGTTGAAGAAGCGACATCTTTGTTCAACCAGACAGAGGATCACTCCCAGGCTACTCCCGAAACCGTTACGGAAGTCGAACCGGATGTCGTACCTGAAACCTCTGCATTAGTTCCCGCCGCACCGATCAACCTGGATTTTGCCATTCAATCGATTGAGCAAGTTTTTGATCAACTTCCCTCCCTGGAAGAGGCGTCACAATTAACCCTGTTTCAGGGGAATCCGTTAGTTAAGAGCCAATCGGGTGAACGTCATATCGCCCAGTCTCCCTCTTTGATACCCGATCCGCTAACGAGCCACAATCCCGTTGAATCCACTCGCCCCCGTTCACCAGCACCCACGCCTAATCTATCCGTGCGGGTGGATTTAGATCGACTCGAACGGATGAATAACTTGGTTGGGGAATTAGCGATTAACCGCAATGGTTTATCACTCCAGAATCAGCAATTACAGGTAGCAGCGCGAGCATTGCTGGATCGATTTGCTCGATTTGGGCAGATTGTGAATAAATTGCAGCATGTATCGGATAAGATACTGGTCGCGCCAGAACGGTACAGTTATGGGATGATGTCGGGTTCTGCTCAGATGGATCGTCGCGTTCCTAGAAGTGGTGATGTGCGATCGCTCGGACTGCGGAATTCTGATCACTCCACGGATGTAACGCTAAAGACATTAGCGGACTTTGACTCCTTGGAAATGGATAGCTACGGCGTTCTCTATTCCCAAATCCAAGGGATATTAGAAGAAATGGTGCAGCTTGAAGAAGCCGTTGACGATATCGCCCTGTTTGCGAAGAAATCTGATCAAACCACCCAACAGCAGCTGAAGGTGCTCAACCACTTGCGGGATGAGCTGATGTGGGCGCGGATGTTACCGATTGGGGAGGTGTTGAATCGGTTTCCTAGAGTATTACGGGAACTGTCTAATACGTATCACAAACGGGTGAATTTGAAATTAACCGGAACAGGTGTTTTGGTTGATAAAGCGGTGTTGGAAAAACTCTCTGATCCGTTGCTGCATTTACTCCGAAATGCCTTTGATCATGGAATTGAGTCTCCTGAGATCCGGCGTCAAGGGGGGAAACCGGAATCGGGACAGATTGAAATTCGCGCTTATCACAAGGGGAGTCAAACAATTATTGAAGTTCGGGATGATGGTCAAGGCTTAAATGCAGAACGGATTGGGCGTCGGGCGGTGGAGTTGGGATTGTTATCTAGTGAACAATTGGCGACGACGTCCCAGGCGGGTTTGTGGGGATATATTTTTGAGCCAGGATTTTCTACCGCCCAGCAAGTGAGTGAGTTATCGGGACGAGGGGTTGGTTTAGATGTGGTACGAACCCAGCTGCGATCGCTTAAAGGTAAAATTTCTGTAACTTCGACGCCGGGAGGCGGTACGACGTTTACCTTACGTCTACCTTTAACCCTAACCATCGCCAAGTTATTAGTGTGTTTCATCGGTTCGACGGTGCTGGCGTTACCCTCTGACAGTATCGAAGAGATTATTATTCCCAAAGCCAACCAAGTCAAAAAATCGGGGACGCAACGGTTTCTTCATTGGCGGGGAGAATTGATACCAACCTATCGATTAGGTGAACTGTTGGAGTATCAGCGTCCCTTACCGGAGAACTTGACGAGTCAAACCTTGAGTTCAGTGGCGGCGCCAAAGACGTGGGAGTTACCTATGCTGATACTGCGTCAGGATCAACAGGTGTTTGCTGTGGAAGTTGAGCGTCTGGTGACGGAACAAGAATTGGTGATTAAACCTTTTGGTGGGGCGATTTCTCCTCCTAGTTATACCTACGGTTGTACGATTTTGGGGGATGGGACGGTAATTCCGGTGGTTGATGGTATTGCACTGTTGGAATTTGTCCATGGAGCGACGACGCCAACGGCGACTCCTGTGCGTCAGGATGCTTCTCCAGGTACGGTGATCGGTTCAGGGGATACCACCACTCCCATCACCATGGTACAAGTACCGACAATTTTGATTGTCGATGATGCGGTGGCTTTGCGACAAACCTTAGCGCTAACTTTAGAACGGGCGGGTTTTCGGGTGTTACAGGCGCGGGATGGTCGAGAGGCGATCAACCAGTTGCAGCAAAGTGCATCGGTGCAGTTGGTGGTTTGTGATATTGAGATGCCGAATATGAATGGGTTTGAGTTTCTCAGTCAACGGCGTCAAGATCCGAAGTTGTCGAGGGTTCCCGTTGCCATGCTAACCTCTCGCAGCAGTCAAAAACATCGCTGGTTAGCGATGCAGTTGGGGGCGAGTGGGTATTTCACCAAGCCTTATTTAGAACAAGAGTTTGTCGGCTCGCTCAAAGATATTATCCACGAAAATAGTCTTGTTCGTCATTAGTCATTCGTTCTTTGTCCTTTGTTGTTAGCGCTGACTTAAGTAATGCATTGCAGCTTATCCACCCACTGTAATTTTTATTGTCTAAAGAAGGGTTTTGGTTATGAATAGTAATGTAATGAACACTCAATCGAACGAAAAGCAACCTGTCCTTTCACGAAAGACGACACAGGTATTAAAATTAATTCATTTTACTCTAGGGAAATTGTATCTAGCCTTACCCATTGAATCCGTCTACAAAATCTTGAATCGCGCCCCTGTTCATGGGAGTGGGATGAATCAGGTGGGAGTTACTCATTCTGGCGAAGAAGACATTACGGTAATTGATTTATATCAGCGCTTTTTCAAAGAGAGCTTACCGGAAGCCGCCAAAGGAGGAGGATATTTGGTAACTATGCAAAATCAAATCGGTGAAATCTATGGCATTCCCGTAGCTGAAGCGCCTATTTTAATAGATGTGCCACTTTCAGCAATTCGGCTTTTACCGGAATCCTATCGTCGTTCTGATACGGTTAATATTGCCCGTCATGTGGCGGTGATTCCTCAAAATTCGGGAACAAAAACTATCTTTTTATTAGATGTTGAGTTGCTGTTGCCAACCTGAGTGAAATGTAAGCTCCTTTCTAGTGACATACTCCCGACGCTCATGCGGCAAGCATAGAGCGCGGGCTTCTCAGTGACTCCTGGTATCCCATAGGACGTTACCTGAGCTTTATTGACGGAATGCCCTACCGCCAAATACTTGATGTTTATTGCTGCGTTATGGT
>NZ_JAVJRX010000137.1:0-41980 GCF_040219735.1 Coleofasciculus sp. G1-WW12-02
CGTAGAAAACACCTTGTTTGAAGATGGTGAAGGGTCAAATACCTTCCGGGCGTTTAACCCCACCCAAGCCGAAGAAACCTATTCAATGGTAACGGCGAACCGTTTCTGGTCTCAGATTTTCGGGATTGCGTTTTCCAACAAGCGCTGGCTGCACTTCTTCATGCTGTTTGTCCCCGTGACAGGCTTATGGATGAGTTCAGTGGGTGTGATCGGCTTAGCCGTGAACCTGCGTGCCTATGACTTCGTCTCCCAGGAAATCCGGGCGGCGGAAGACCCCGAATTTGAGACATTCTACACCAAGAACATTCTCCTGAATGAAGGAGTCCGGGCTTGGCTGGCGCCTCAAGACCAACCACACCAGAAGTTTGTATTCCCTGAGGAGGTACTACCACGTGGTAACGCTCTCTAGTAGTTCCATGGTGGCGGGAAACCGCGACCAAGAATCATCAGGTTTTGCCTGGTGGGCGGGTAATGCCCGTTTGATTAATCTCTCCGGTAAATTACTGGGGGCTCATGTCGCCCATGCTGGATTAATTGTCTTCTGGGCTGGGGCAATGACATTGTTTGAAGTTGCCCACTTTGTTCCAGAAAAGCCCATGTACGAACAGGGCGCAATCCTTTTACCTCACCTTGCGACCCTGGGTTGGGGTGTAGGTCCCGGTGGTGAAGTGATTGACACATTCCCTTACTTTGTGGTAGGGGTGCTGCACATCATTTCGTCTGCTGTTCTGGGTCTGGGCGGTATCTATCACGCCGTTCGTGGCCCAGAAACCTTAGAAGAGTACTCCGCCTTCTTTGGTTACGACTGGAAAGATAAGAACAAGATGACCACAATCATCGGGTTCCACCTGATTGTCTTAGGTCTGGGTGCTTTCCTGCTCGTGATTAAAGCCATGTTTGTGGGCGGTGTTTATGATACATGGGCGCCCGGTGGCGGTGACGTGCGGATCATTACTAACCCAACGCTGAACCCGGCGGTGATCTTCGGTTATCTAACCCGCTCTCCCTTTGGTGGAGAAGGTTGGATCATCGGCGTCAACAACATGGAAGACATTATCGGCGGACATATTTGGATCGGTCTGATCTGTATTTCTGGCGGTATCTTCCACATACTCACCAAGCCCTTCGGCTGGGCACGTCGCGCCTTTATCTGGTCTGGAGAAGCGTATCTCTCCTACAGCTTAGGTGCGTTGTCCCTGATGGGCTTTATCGCCGCTTCGTTTGTTTGGTTCAATAACACCGCTTATCCCAGCGAATTTTATGGTCCAACCAACGCAGAAGCATCTCAGGCTCAGTCCTTCGTCTTCTTAGCGCGTGACCAACGGTTAGGGGCAAACATTGCTTCAGCTCAAGGTCCTACCGGTCTAGGTAAATACCTGATGCGCTCTCCGACTGGAGAAATTATCTTCGGTGGTGAAACCATGCGCTTCTGGGATTTCCAAGGTCCTTGGTTAGAGCCTCTACGGGGTCCTAACGGACTGGATGTAGACAAGCTGAGAAATGATATTCAGCCTTGGCAATTACGCCGTGCGGCTGAATACATGACCCATGCACCGAACGGTTCTATCAACTCCGTTGGTGGCATTATCACGGAAATGAACGGGTTTAACTACGTTAACCCCCGTGCATGGTTGGCTTCGGCTCACTTTATCTTAGGATTCTTCTTCTTGATCGGTCACCTCTGGCATGCAGGTCGCGCTCGTGCGGCTGTTGCTGGATTTGAAAAAGGTATTGACCGTGAGAGTGAGCCAGTGCTGTTTATGGGTGATCTTGACTAGATTGGTTCATTTCATCCACTAAAATTTAATTTGCTTGAAGGCTCTTGTTGAAACGCAAGAGCCTTTTTATATAGAGCAAAAACTCTGTAAAAAGATATCGAATGGAAAAGAACAAGGGCAATGGAGAAAAGTCCGACGTTTCCATGGCTATCTTTAGGCGCAATTCCTCGGTTTATTCGACAAAGTTTAGCGGATGGAGAAACCGCAACATTACGGGCGTTTCGGACTTGGGTGAGAGAACAGCCGTCGGATTAGAGATAAAAGGCGCTCACACTCATTAATTAGAAATACTCTGCAGAGAACCAAATTCAGGAATTCAACCCAATTCCCCTAACACCCCTCGACGAATAATTTCCGTCACTTCCGTTGCCATCCTAGCATCCAATTCCACCACCTCACGCTTCGCATCCCTGGGTTCTAAACGCTTTGCCCCCTTTAATGCCATGCTAAACGTCACCAACTCTGGCACACCCATTGTACTTGGTTGAATAAACTGAACCAACGCCACATAAACCGCTTCCGCCCGATTCCGCATCTGAGTTACACCATTCCCCAGTTTAGAAATAATCACCGGAGCACTAATTTTATCCTGTAAATTTAACATATCTAATGCCCCATCCGTTAAACGCGCCGCATCTGCACCCATCGCCCGAATCACCGATTCTAAACTATGCCATTGAGCACCCGGTAGCCGTGAGGATTGGGGGATGTGATAATGCCAACCTAACATCGAGATCATTCGAGTTAAATCATAAGCCGTAATCGTATTTTCGCCGCGATGTCGTTCTGATACGCCTTTAAGAATAACATTTCGGGGACGCCACCATCCTTGAGGCGGTTGCGTTGATAATTCGGGTTCAGGGATTAACGGTTCTTCGCCATAGCGTCCCGTGAAAATCAAGTTTTGATTTCCAGTCATACTTTTCAGCCAATTCTCTAACTCGGCGGGAGTCGAAAATTGCTTTAACATTGCCGCGAGGGAGTTGGATGAGGCAATTCGATTTTCGTAGGATAGAATATCTTTAAGGACATCATGGAAAGAGTATTCTCGGTATTGTCCGCTTAAATCTCTGCCTCGAATCAGGCAGGTATCAATATCCGTCTGAAAGGCATTAGTGTTGCTGCGAGAGACGACATTGAGAATGGGGATAATTTTACTACTACTCCAAAACTCCGTTTTACTCAAGGCATTTCTGCCTAGCCATTTGGTCTTGAAGTCTCCGTTAACAAAACCGCCTACACACAGACAAGCTTCGGTAATCTCTGGATGCAAAAAGCTTAATCCCTGGTCATCAATATCGGGGAGTTGTCCAACGGGGGGGAAAGGTTGGAAGTGGGTGGTATCTTTGGTGACCGAAACCAAGGTTTTGCCATCGGGCTTTTGCATCAGACGGGCGGCATAGTCTTTGATTTGGGTTTTGTAGGCAGAGGTGTCAATTCCTTTATAAAATAGGGCGGGTTCGTCAATGCTTCCCTTAACGGATTCTTTTAAGAAGGTTTTATAAATCGTTTCTTTATCGGTGTCTTTTAGAGAGAGGAGGGATTTTGTGTCATCAGGCAGTAGTTTTTGCGCCCACCCTTTCCCAAATTTATTACTGTCCCTATTATTCAAGTAAACCGATTTACTGAAATCAGTCATTGCCTGTTCTGTCCGCTGACCATAGGCGCCATCCAGCCAGGAACCACCAGGGTAAAATCCTAGGCGATTCAGTTGGGTTTGGATTTGCTTGACTAATTCTGGGTCAGTCTTCAGGGTATCTAAGTGAATCACGACATCGTGATGAATAATATCTGTGAGTTTCATTGGTTTATTGATTATTTTTTTTAATTTAACAAGGAATTTTTCTTCTTTCTCAGCTTTGGGTTATACCTGGGTTGATTTGTTGTAGTTTAAAGTCCAGTAATTTTAAGTATGTGGAATCGACTCTACGGGTTTTCTGGGCGCAAGGCTTGCGCCCCTACCGGTTTGGTGCATTACGCGGTTGAAAAGCGCACCGGGCAAGATATGCGATCGCATACCCTAGGCTCAACCCAATCAAAGCGCGATCGCACTGCTTCCCCAAATCAAATCAACAGGCGGTCGCGCCATTTTTATGGTATAGTTTTATCCGGAAAAAATAGATACATTTAATCCCAGTCGTTGCGGTTTAAACCGTCCTGATCTTGAGTAATACTCACGCTAATGGTTGCAAGACTTGAAACTGAGACTTTAACCATTCATACCAATCCTCTAGCCCAACTCCTGTTTTTGCCGAAACCTGAAACACCTGCATCTGAGGATTAACCGTTCGTGCATACTCAATACAGTGTTCCACATCAAAGTCTACATAAGGCAACAGGTCAATTTTAGTCAGAATCATCACTTGGCTAGCGCTGAAGATATGAGGATATTTAATCGGCTTATCATCGCCCTCCGTTACCGATAAAATCGCCACCTTTGCCTGTTCACCTAAGTCAAATAAGGCGGGACAAACCAGATTACCCACATTCTCAATCATGACCACAGAATTAAGGGGAGGATTGAGTTGAGTGCAACCCCGTTCCACCATCGCCGCTTCCAGATGACACCCCGTTCCCGTATTAATTTGTACGACTCTACACCCCGTTGCTTGAATTTTCTGGGCATCATTCGTCGTCGCTTGATCTCCCTCAATCACATTAATCGGTAATTGTGCCTGTAAATCTTCAATCGTGCGCGTCAACAACGTAGTTTTGCCAGCCCCCGGAGAACTGACTAGATTCAGCGCCAAAATATTACGCCCTTTAAACCATCCCCGATTTTGGGCAGCTATCAGATTATTTTTTCCCAGGATATCCTGTTCAAGAGAGATTGTCGTACCATGAACCTGGGCGTGAACCTGGGAGGCTTCAGGGCTGTGATTCCCTGGAGAGTCGTGAGTGTGAGTATGGGTGATCACTCGACCATCGGGTAATGTGTGAGTATGGGAGTGGCTAGAGGTAGAGGAGTGAGTGATAACAGTCCCATCGGGTAGAGTATGGGTATGCATGGGGTCATGACTGTGGTTAGCCATGGCGACAACTTCCCCCGTTTCCGGATTGGTGAGAGTGGTGTCAGCGCCATCAGAACAGCCGCAGGTTACACACATGGTTCGACCTCCATTTCCTTAATTTTCAGTTCTTGACCCGATATTATATCCAGTTCCACACTACCGCATTCACAGATACCAAAGGGTTGATCTAGGGGAATGTGGGCATTGCAGTGACGACAGCGACCTATACCCGGAATTTCGATAATATCTAAGGTTGCCCCTTCCAAGGGAGTGTCCTTGCTGCAAACATCAAAACAAAATAGCACCGCATCGGGCATTATTGCGGCTAACTGACCAATTTCCAGGCAAACTCGTCGCACTTTCGCCCCCTTCGCGTGTTCGGTAACGATATCAACGATATTTTGCGTAATTCCCAGTTCGTGCAATGGTTTGTTTCCTGTTCCCTCACATCTATTCTCTTTTAAGCCGAATGTCATTAATTTAAGCCCTGAATTAAAATTCGGGCTAAGAACTAAAACCCGTTTAAACGGGTTGAAAGGCTTAATTTAATTTTACCTCGTTGTGAAGTTTTCTCATTCTTGCCCACCCGACATAAAATCTTAACTGAGGACTAACTGAACCCATCAGGCTTATATTGAGTTAATCCTGGAAATAGCGGTGCTTGCTGTTTATGGTATTTCGCTAGATAATCCCGGAATGATGTCCCCCCAGTTCCTATCTCTACACCTACGAGTTTAAGTTGTTGTACAGCGAGTGCAAGATGGAATTGATGAAAGCGGATTTGCAAATTATCGTAAGTCCGCATATTATTCAAAACTGGACTCCCATGAGGATGGTTCAAGAGAAAGGAAATCTGTTCCGCCGTCGTGCTTCCGGGACTTCGTTGCAGTAGCGTATCGTAATAATAGGCGAGATTGTGATTGTGATAGCGCTCAAACCATTGGGCAATATCACTACCATAGCGGCGTTCAAATTCGGTTTCAGCAATATGAGGATTGCCAGTAGCGTCTTTGGTTCCTCCTTGCCAATAGTTTCGCACCCCGCTCATAATTTCTAAATGGCGAAACTGGAACGACTGAAAACCACTCGTCGGACCAATGGTTGTCCGAAACTCAGCAAATGCCCGCATTGTTTTGAGAATGGGCATTGTTGTTAATACTACTTCATAAAGGCGCAGAATTCGGGGGAAAAAGTAACAGGCTCCGCTAGTATCCCCGATAATCGGATCAGTCTCATCGGCAATTGCTTGCCCTAATGCGGCTAAAACTCGCTCCATATCAAGGATCATTTGATGGAACGCCAGTTCGCAAATCTGATGGACGGAAATAAATAAGTCTTCGTCTTGGGACGCGGTGAGAGGACGCTTGCAACTCAGCAGCGCCTCTAGATTATGATACGTCCAATAGTGATTTTGAGTAACGTCTAGGGTGGGATCAAGGGGAGGTAAGGGTTGGGTCGGGTCGGATTGAGGCATAGTAGAGACTGAGTGCGATCGCAGTAGGCAGTAGAATGTCGGTAGTATTATCGCTATCTAGCATCCTCAAGTGAAGTACCCCAACTTGCTTCGCTCTTATTTGGGGAACCTCCAACTAGCAAGCAAGGACGGTCTTATTCGTCTTTGGGATTTCCCGCTTCATCCGCCGATGCCACGTTGGGTACTTTCTAATTTCTAGGTAGAAAGTCCAGAACTCAATCTGGTAATGGACTACATCTCTATCACACCTGGCTCAACCCTCTTGCTCAACCATCTTGACTCCCATGCCTTACCATGTAGACCTAGGAGAGTTACTATTAGTATAACACCTAGAAAATACAGGTGTCTACTAATAACAAATGTCAAAATAGAGGGTATCGAACCCCTATTTTGACTCGCTATCCATCCCCACCGTATAGACGGATGGGGATTTGCGCGAATTTATGTTAAGGATTGACCACATACTCAGAGCCGATGGCTTCTGCTTTCCCAGCTTCGACTAACGCCTGATAAACCATCGCCGCTACCTCAGCACGAGTTGCATCTTGATTCGGATTAAGAGACTCAAGATTAGGGTAATTCACCACAATACCCGCTTGTGTCGCCGCACTGATTTTTTCGCGAGCGTACTCCGGAATCTGAGCTGAATCCTGATAAGTTTGTAATACTTCCTGAGAGGGTTGAGTTTCTTTTAACCCCAATCCACTCGCCAGTGCAACTAAGACTTGCACCTTAGGAATCGGTTCCTTAGGTCGAAAGGTAGTATTGGGATAGCCGCGCAAAAAGTTGGTTTTGCTGGTTTCCTGAATTGCGGACCACGCCCAAAATTCTGAGGATACGTCTTTAAAGTTGGGTGTCGCTAATGTCGGTTGTTGCTCAAAAGCCTTTTTCAGCAACGCCGCAAATTCTGCCCGAGTGATCGAACTATCCGGTTTAAAGGTGTTACTCTCTGGAAAGCCTCTCATAATATCCCGCCGCACCAGAGCGGTAATATAAGGACTTGCCCAATACTCGTCGGGAACATCGGCAAAGTTCACTGGTTCAACAGGCGTTTCAGTTGGCGTTGGTGTGGGTGTTTCTGTCTCTGGGGCTGAGACAATAGGAGCGAGGGGAACGGCTCTAGCTTTTTCTGGAAACGCCTCGTCTGGGGATGAGGGGGAGACGGTTACGGCTGGAGAGGGTGAAGGGGAGGCTGGGACTATTTGAATGCGGCTGGGGGTTTGGCGAGTCGGAGTCGGATCAAGTGTCGGAGGTGTCAGTTTTGGCGCTTCTGGTTCTTCTATCGTTGGTTCAGAGGTGGTTGAGCCAACCCACTGCTTCAGGTTAAATCCCTTTTGCCGTTGACCCAATACTCCAATCAAAATCGCACCGATAGTGGTAACGGCGATAATTATACCAATCCATTCCTCCAAACCCAGTGGAGAGGAATCTGAATCAGGTGGCGGTAAATTTCTCATTATGCACCTTGTTTATCTGGCAACAACACTAAGAAAGCAAGGGGAATCGGAGAACTAAATCGTTTTTGTTGAATTCTTGACCCCCAATTCTCCAGTGTCAGCCTCCACAGTTAACGGTAGATCGCTGGAATACACTTGCCTCTGGCTCTAGTTTACTGCCAAAGTGCTTGTCCACCAACGTCGGGACGTCTTCGGGAGCTACCTCATTGTACCGGGCTTTGTCTGGCATTAATACCATACAAGGACCTTTTTTACACTGTTTCATACAGCCTGTGTCTTTAATCGCTACTTTCTCATCAAGGTTGCGATCGCGCAAGGTTTCATTCATCGCTTGATGGACTTGTGCTGCACCGCGCTTGCGACAGGATGATTTTTTACACAGCATGATGCTGGCTTGGGCTTTCTTCGGAGACGGTTGCAAAAGTTTCTCATATTCCTGGGACTCTTTCGGTGTCTTTAATGTCACCGTTTTGGCTTTGAGTTCCAGTTCCCCAGTTTTCGGTTTGTACTTCTGTTTCCCAGACACTTCAATCTGATCTCCGGATTTAAGGATTTGGGGGAGAGAATCCCGTAGGGGTTTAGCCAGCTTAATATACCGTTCACCTGCTTGTGTATTTACCCATAGCAGCTTGGGTTTTTTATCTGTCTTACCCAGAAACTTGACAAATTGTCCCTCTAGCAGAAAGGGGGTGACTTGTGTTTTTTTATGTGATTTACCCATGAAAGTACTCCTATGTCTCCCTCTAACCGTAACTCTAATTGATAAAAAATGTCATCTATTTTTTGTAAGAGTTCTTCATACCCCGTTACAAAGTGAGCGTTGAGGTAATCAAAATCAATCCAGCCTATACCTCGCAAACTTGCCACAAATGCCTACACATCCATCCAGTAAAAGGAAAGTCCTACCGTATTGGTAAGACTTTCTCTTGTGGACATTGCAACTGGAAGGGTGATGCTGATTTTAATGGTGCCAACGTAATTAAACTTTTGGGGGCTTCTGTAAACAGCCCTGGAGGTTCGTACCTGTCGTGTGAACTACGTCGGATGGAGTACTTCCAACCTAGTTTATAAGGGTTTGGTACAGGGCTACTGAAAGCCTACACCAACCTGAGTACAGGTATGGTGTAGGTAGTTTACTTGTCCTGCTGATCCATGGGATTGTGAGTCAGGGTGTTGAGTTGCTTGTCGAGATGGTGTAAGAGTTGGCTAAGGGTTTTGAGTGTCTCCATGGGAGGAAGGGAGTAGCGATAAGAGCGATCGCGGATATCATTTAACTTGTTTTGCAGTTGTCCAGCGAGTTTGATCGCATCCTGACCCAATCGTTCCACCTTTTGTTGTTGATAGAACGTCAAAGCTGCTCCACGCAAGAGTTGTAGCGTTGCCTCTTCCCCGTGAGTACCGGGTACGACTCGCAAACACAATAGAAGAGATTCTTGCTGATAGAATCGCTCACTTTCTATCTGTTTGGGCTGGGTAATCGGCTGCAAAGGCAGGTTAACCAGGTGCTTAAGTTCAACAATGATATCTTCAAAAACGGACACGCTTAATTTGTCCAAGACAGACTGGGAAGAGTTATCTTGGCGCAAAACAATGCGACCGCGCTCAGATAGTCGCTGGAAATACAGCCGACCCATTCCCCCCTGCAACAGGCGACCTAACAACTCTTCCACGATTTGATGGGGGGCTAAGGTTGCCAAAAACCCGATCGGACGAGATAAATACAGGGGCTTCACCTCTAAGGGTATCAAAGCCTTAGTCGGCAGTGACCTTTTGTAAACTGGAGTCAGCGCCGTCTCAGCCAATACCTTCTTGCTGGAATCAGGGGGCGGTTTTACCGGGGAGTGATCAGACGGCAATTGTGAAGTCGGTTGAGGTTTTACTGCCGATGGCGGGCTATCCTCTTGTCTGGGGAAGCCATAGGATTGGTTCAATTCTTCCTGGAGTTGGCGGATATCATCGATAATCAATGTCGGTTGAGAGGCTTTAGCCGGAGGATGATTGGTCTTCGCCGCCGCTTTTGACGCCTCAGGCTGCACCGCCTCAGTTTCAGTTCGACTCGGATCATGGCTGGGTGGAGGTTGAGATGCTGCAGGCGGCTGATTATTGGTTGTCTGATCCTTAGTTAGACGAGCAGGATCACTCGGTTGCGCTTTAGACCCTGCAGGCGTAGAGTTGCTTTTGTGATCAGCAGCCGGAGGAGAAGGGGTTGACGGCTCAGGCTGATTCGCCTCATCTTCAGCTAAGCTGACATCATCAATAATTAGTGTTGACTGTTCCGATCGCGCAATAGGCTGTTGGCGTTTAGAGCGTTGCCTTTTCGATGCCGTGCCTTGATGATCTTTGTTTAAATAGGCAGACAGCATAGTTTTATGAGTGCTGGCGGTAATCTGTTCGACTTTCAGGGAACAGTTCATAAACGCCAGGATGCGACGCACATAATCGAGGGCAGTAGAGTCGTGGGGATCGACCATACCCAGTTTGAGGTACTTACCTTCGAGAGACAGGGGCAAGAATTGATGAAATAGACAGGCTTCAAAAGGCAGAATACTATCAATCAGCCGAAACATTTGCTCACTACTCACGCCAGAGAGTTCCGACGCTTGAGAGGATGATGGTGACTGAACAGGAGTGTCCGCTCGTTCTGGGTCCTGTGGTGAGGGTAACATAATAATTTCTCCAGCCTGAGTATCAATCGGTTCAGATGCCCCAGGAGTCAGATAATATAGACTGTCCGGTTTGGGATTGGCAAAAAGGTTAGCTGTTAACCCTACTTCAATTGTTACTGACTTTAGTTAGGGAATACACTGAATTGGCAAAAGATCAACGTTCTGCTTAAGAAGAGCTGCGTAGGTCTTGAGCCGCTAAGTAGAGCTTACTCCATTCGCCAAGTGCCTGGTTATACTTCCAATTTAGATCCTTGGCAATGACATCTAACGTTTTGCCGGCTCTCAATTGTTGGATTAATTGGCGCTGCTTATCGGTTAGACTTTGCCAATAGTCTTGCCACTGTAGGGGGGTTAGCCCTAAATTATGGTCTTTTAAGGACACTTCTAACCAACTGGCGACTAATTCAGGCTTAACTTTAAGGGAAAAAACCCGAATCGCATGGTAACTGATTTTTTCTCGCAAGCGATAAACCTTTTGGATGGGCAAGTCTAAGGTTTTCGCGATCTCCTCTTGAGATTTCCCTTGCAGATAAAGTTGTAACCATTGGGCGGCTTGGGCGCCAACGTTTTGGTCGAGGTAGGCTTCAAATTCGCGACGTACTGATAGACGCAGCACTTGTTGCTCTTGCCAAACTTGAGTCTCTTGATAATCCGCGATCGCTTGATTATCTAACAAACTCACCGGAGTATCGGTGTCATCGGAGGTGATCGACTCTGAGACAAATCGCACATTTTCCCCGCCGGGTAGATGAGTCATCCCACCCCGTCCTGATCGCTTGAGGAAATTGACAAATCGATAGACGACCAAAGGCTGATTGCGGATCGGGCGTAAACAATATTCCTCAAGGGTAGTGAGTAAGAGGGCGTCGCGTAAATGAATGTCCTCACTACATTGAGCAATCCAACCAATCTGCCCTTGGATATAGCGATCGCTGTTTAATAATTCCTGAATCACTTCTTGCAAGACATCCACCACAGCGCGTTGGCGATCGCGACTCAAAGACACCCACGTCCTGATTTTATTGCGTAACGTGACTAAACCCGCTAACCGACCCGTTAAATTGCGATAGGCTTGCTCTGGAGTTACCCCCAAATAGCGCTGTCGTAAAATCCGATAGCGATACTCCATCGCTTGGCTGACAATCTTGAGTTTGTCTGGGAGTAGGTGGTTTAACTGTTCCCTGTTTTCTCCCAATAACCACTGGACAATGCTGGTTCGGCTATCGGGGCAATAGTCTGGATAGTCATTGGATAAACGCTTTTGCCACTCTTGTTCGAGTTGATCTGCCAACTTTTCCATCAGATGGCACTCCTCTAACCCCTGTTTTAATGTTTGCATAACAACTCCCCTCTTGTTGCACTGACTGTTTTGATAGAGTCTGCTGTGTTAATTTCATCATTTCTATCCTGAGATAGAAGTGATCGCCCTCCTGTGTTGCTTACAAGACAGTCACATCAGTATTTTGACCCAGAGTACGCCCTCTGTGAGACTCAGATCTGCCTTGAGAGTGTTTTGGATCACAAGTCTACAGTTATCAGTTGTCAGTTATCAGTTATCAGCTGTCAGTTATCAGTTGTCAGAGAGTCGGGTTGTTTTGAGAATTGAGAAGAGGATTTTGCCTATCTCGTCAGCGTCGGCGTGTATGCTATTGAAGGTTTTTTCCGCAATGTATCCTGTATCTTTCAACAGAGATAGCCAATATTTGGTTTCTAGGCACTCTTTATAGGCTATTGATACTTTAGCAGAAAAATCTGCTGTAGATATAGCACCATTGGCTTCAGCGAGGTTCGCACCAATCGAAGTTCCACTTCTAATTAACTGTTTTGACAAAATAAACTCTTTCTTGTTTTCAGTGAGATATTGGTAAGCTTTAACAACCCGAATAGCAAATTGATACGCTTTCTGGTATGCAATACTCTTCATATCCACTCCCTGATAACTGTTCACTGTTCACTGATAACTGTTTACTGTTCACTGTTCACTTGATACACTCGTACCACACAACGAACCTGAACTGACCCACGCCTATGGTGCATGTCAAGCGCCTAGAACTCACTAACTTTAAATCTTTTGGCGGCACGACTCAAATTCCGATGCTGCCTGGATTTACTGTGGTTTCAGGACCCAATGGGTCAGGAAAATCCAATATCCTTGATGCCCTCCTCTTTTGTCTAGGGCTATCCAGTTCCAAGGGAATGCGGGCTGAACGTCTTCCTGATTTGGTTAACCATAATAAAGAGCGGCGGAGTACGGTTGAAGCCAGGGTTACGGTTACATTTGACCTATCTGACGCACCCGATTTTCTAGTTGCACAACAGATGGCGGAAAACTCGAAATCAGCAGCAGATGAGGAAGCACAAGAAACAGAGGAATCTGAAGAATCAGACGAACAAGACAATCCCAACTCCCAACCCCCAACTCCTCAATCAACAGAATGGAGCGTGACACGGCGGCTACGGGTGACCAAGCAAAACACCTACACCTCAACCTACTATATCAACGGTGAACCCTGCACGCTGACTCAACTGCACGAGATGCTCAACCGCCTGCGAGTTTATCCCGAAGGCTACAATGTGGTTTTGCAAGGGGATGTCACTGGGATCATCTCCATGAATTCGCGAGAACGACGGCAGATTATTGATGAATTAGCCGGAGTCGCCGCATTTGACCGCAAAATTACCCAGACGAAAGATACCCTGAATGAAGTTAAAGAACGGGAAGATCGCTGTCGGATTATTGAAAAAGAACTGATCACCCAACGCGATCGCTTAGCGGCGGATCGGATTAAGGCACAGAAATACCAAACGCTGCGGGCTCAACTTCAGGAAAAACAACAGTGGGAAGTCGTTCTCAAATGGCGATTGCTGACAATACAGGTGGCTCACCTGAAGACTCTGATTGAGAAAGCAGAACAAGACGAACGCCAGTTTACTCACCAACTCACCACCCTAGAAACCGAAATTGTCCAAGGAACCACTCAACTTGAAACCCTCAACGCCCGTGTGAAAGCCTTAGGCGAAGAGGAACAAGTCGCGGTATCCGCTACCCTAGCCAGCCTTGACGCTGAACGCCGCCAGTTACAACAACGCCAACAAGAATTAACACAAAACCTGGCAGATACAGAGGCGCATCAACAAACCACTCAGACTGAGATCCAGCAACAGGAACAAAGCCTGCAACAGCTTCAGGCTCAACGACACCATCTAGACACCCAAATTATCGCCTCACGCCGCCAAGAACGGGATGTGGCTCAAACCGCCCTGAACGCTAGCCGAGAACAAGGGGATGCGATCGCGTCGGCTTCAGAAGCTTGGGTACAGCAACAAAACACCCTCACCCGCCAAATTGAAACCCTGCTGCAAACCCTGAATCCCCAGCGCACCGAACAAGCCCAACTCCAAGAACGTCATAACCAACTCAGCCGCCAAAGTGACGAACAAACTCAGCTTTTAGAACGCATCGCCCCAGAACTTACCAGCCTTCAAACACAAGCGGCAGAATTAGCAGGGCAATTGAACGCCGTATCGCAACAGATTCAAACCCTTGCCCACACCCTAGCTGCTACCGAACAAGAACAACAAACTCAACGGCAAACCCAAACCCGCCTCCTGTCAGAACAACGGGACAAACAGCGTCAACTGGATAAGCTAGAAGCCCAAGCACAAGCACAGCAAGAAGCTCAAGGCACCTATGCCACTAAAATTATCCTCCAAGCCGATATCCCCGGCGTTCATGGCTTGGTTGCCCAACTTGGTCGAGTAGAACCCGATTACCAGCTTGCCCTGGAAACAGCAGCGGGTGGACGTTTGGGTCATGTCGTAGTCGAAGATGATGCGGTGGCGGCGGTAGGAATCGAACTGCTCAAACAAAAACGCGCCGGTCGTGCTACATTCTTACCCTTAAATAAAATTCAGCCGCCCCGATTTTCCCCACTTGTGGCACTGCGCCATGCTCAAGGGTTTATTGACTATGCGGTGCATTTAATCGATTGTGAGCCTCGATACCAAACGATTTTTGCTTATGTGTTTGGCTCGACTGTGGTGTTTGAAACCCTGAGTACGGCGCGTCCCTATTTGGGTCAATGCCGGATTGTCACGTTAGATGGAGAACTCCTGGAAAGTAGCGGGGCGATGACTGGGGGGAGCAGTAGCTACCGTTCTGGATTACATTTTGGTACGAGTGATACCAGTGACTCGGTGGAGATGATGGCATTGAGAGATCGTCTCCAGGATATTGAAGCCATGTTAAAGCGCTGTGACGAATGGCTAGAACGGGAATCAGCAACGGCAAAAAATCTGACTCAAACCCTGACACAAGCCAGGGAAACCCGCTCCCAGACGCAGTTACGTCTAGAGCAATCCCGCAAAGAAATTCAGACGCTGACGGAGCAACAAGCTCAAGTGCGATCGCTCTTGAGCAAAAATACCCAGGAACGACAGACGGCGGCTGAACGTTTGCACCAGTTAAATCAGGAACTACCCGCCCAAGAAAGCCAACTGCAAGCCTTACGCCAACAACTGGCTCAACTCGAAGCCGAGCAAACCCCCCAGGAATGGCAACAGATTCAGAGTCAAATTAAAACCCAGGAAGCAGTATTAGGCGATCGCGAACAGGCACTGCGAGAGGCGGAAAAACAGCTCCAAGCCTTAGAGAATCAGCATCAGCGCACGAACGAGAAGCTGGCGATAAGTTATCAACGGATTGCCGAATATCAAACCCAACAACAATCGATTCAACAACAGCAAACCGAGATTAATCGTCAGCTTGAGGCAATTGACGCCCAAATCACTCAAACCCAAAGCCGATTAATCCAGCTAGAGGAGCGTTTAGGGGAAGCCAAACAAGAACGCGATCGCACAGAGGCTATACTCAGAAACCAGCACCTAAACCAGCAAAAGCTGTCTTGGCAACGGCAAAAACTCCAGGAAACCCAGGTGACAAGGCAGGAAAAACTGGGTACCCTGCAAACTCAACTCGACATTCAACAGGCTGAATTACCCAACCCTTTGCCAGAAGTTCCCCTGATGGTAGGGAAAGGAAATCAGGAGCAGGTAGTCGAGGATGAGACAGATGAAGGAGCTAGTAGAGACGTGACCGTGGAACGTCTGGAAGATGAGGGAGTTAATCCACATTCAGATGGGGCGGGTTTAGTTCCATCTAGGAGTCACGGAAACGATAGTAGTGAAAAGAACCCCTATACAATTTCCCAACTCACCGCTCAACTTGAGACACTGCAACGGGATATCCGTAACGGTCAAAAACAACTTGAGGCAATGGAACCCGTGAATATGCTAGCCTTGGAGGAGTACGATCGCACCCAAGCCCGTTTCCAGGAACTGTCTGAAAAACTGGCAACTCTAGAAGCGGAGCGAACTGAGCTATTGCTGCGAGTTGAAAACTTTACCACCCTACGATTGAGAGCATTCAAAGAAGCCTTTGATGCGATTAATCAAAACTTCCAAACAATTTTTGCCGAACTCTCCGAGGGTGACGGGCATCTGCAACTGGATGACGCCGATGATCCCTTTAACGGCGGACTTAACTTGGTGGCTCACCCCAAGGGCAAGCCGGTGCAACGATTGGCGTCGATGTCCGGCGGCGAAAAATCTCTCACCGCTCTGAGTTTTATTTTCGCCCTGCAACGGTATCGACCGTCTCCCTTCTATGCCTTTGACGAAGTTGACATGTTTCTCGATGGGGCAAATGTCGAGCGATTAGCTAGAATGATCAAACAACAGGCTAAACTTGCCCAATTTATCGTTGTTAGTTTGCGCCGACCTATGATTGAATCTGCCGAGCGCACCATTGGTGTTACCCAAGCAAGAGGAGCGTATACTCAAGTCCTAGGATTGAAATTAGGGTCTGCCAAACGGGACTGATGTAGATTATATGTGATTATTAGCCTTGATACTATTGATAACCATTCCAGCAGGAGTTGAGATTCAGGATTGCAAGACATAATGACAACTGAACTAATTCGTCAGCGCTCCGATTTTTTAAACACTCAGGTGATTACTCGCAGTAACGGTAAGCGCCTAGGTGTCGTTAAGGAGCTGCTAGTAGATATTGATCGGCGCGAAGTTGTGGCATTAGGGTTACGAGACAACCTGCTCTCGCTGGCTGGAATGCCGCAGTATATGCTCCTCAGCAGCATTCAACAAGTGGGCGATGTCATCCTGGTTGAGGATGAGGATGTGATTGAGGATGTTGATGTTGACGCCTACAGTACGCTGATCAACAGCGAAGTGATTACCGAAACCGGTGAACTCTTAGGTCGGGTTCGAGGGTTCAAGTTTAGCGTAGAAGATGGCAAGGTGGCGTCTCTGATTATTGCTTCGTTGGGATTACCCCAAATCCCTGATCAGGTGATTAGTACTTATGAATTACCAATTGAGGAAATCGTCAGCAGTGGTCCGGACCGCCTAATCGTCTTTGAAGGCGCTCAAGAACGGTTGATTCAGCTAACCGTCGGTATTCTAGAGCGTATGGGTATTGGCAATCCTCCTTGGGAACGGGAAGAAGAGGAAGGCTACTATGCGCCCACCACTCGACCTGAAAATCAATTGGGGACAGGAATACCCGTTCGCACCCCGATTGCTCAACCCATCCAGACGGCTACACCCGTCGAGGAACGGTGGGATGAGGATTGGCAAGAGCCAGAGCCTGAGCCGATACGCCAACAACGGGCAGAACCAATCTATGCCGAAGCCCAACTCGAAGAAGATAATTGGGGGGATGAATGGGAAGATTCTTCTCAATCAGCGCGTCGTTATGAAGAACCCATTTATGCCGAATCTGAACCTTATGACCAAAACTCTAAAGATGAGTACGCCGATTATGAGGTAGAAGGTGATGCTTGGGACGATAATGTAGAGCGCGAACCCTATCAAGCACCGCCCCTTAACATTCCTGAAAAGACTAAAACCCCAGAATACGAGGAAGAGACGGGTTATTAGGACAGGGTTGTCGAAGGTTTCCCCCCCCATTTTCATTCAAGTGGGGTGGGTTTTGCCGATAACGTTTGGGAAAAACTGATCACTAGACTCAACCCGCCTTTGGTTAATTATAGGGAAGATGGTAGAGACGTTGCAGGCAACGTCTCTACCAGTTTTTGCGGCTAGCATAAATCTATGACCAACTTAACAAGAACGTAGCCGCGTCAGCAAAACCACGATCTCATCAATCGCCTGACGGATAGTACTCACCGATTGATTGGATTGATTCACCATAATACTAAACGCCAACGGTTGATAATCGGGAACTTCCACATAGCCAGAAAGCGCTGACACGCCAGTCATGGTTCCGGTTTTGGCATAAACTCGACCTTGGGCTGGGGTATTCTCAAAACGCTGTCGTAGCGTCCCCTCCACCCCAGCCACAGCTAAGGAGTTTCGATAGGATTGTGCCATCGGAGTTCGTGCGATCGCCTGTAAGATTTGTACTATAGCCGTGGGACTAACTAGATTGTGGCGAGACAATCCTGAACCATCAGCAAGGATGTATGTTTCCGGTTCAACCCCTAATTCTGTTAAAATATCTCTAATCTGTTCCCGTCCCGCCTTAGCCGTTGACTCATCCGCCTCTTTGTCAGTCACACCTAGCGATCGCAATAAAGCTTCCGCATAAAGATTATTACTTTGCTGATTGGTTTCGGTGATCAGTTCACTCAGGGGAGGAGATTCCACGGCGGCTAGTTCAGTTCCCCTCTGGACATTGGGATCAGTCGTAACAGAGGCTTGTTCCACCTGAATTCCTGCATCCGCTAACGCCAGACGGAAATGCTCCAGAAAATAGTCAGCCGGATCAGGAATTGCCACCGCCGTTAACCAAAGTCCTGCATCCGCTGCTAATTGACCCCGAATTCGCAATACAGGTTTACCCAGCACCCCAGAAATGTTAACTGATTCCGGTGATTCGGCTTCAGCAGTAAGGGTTTGATTTTCGATCTGCCATTGTTTTGCAGCAATGGGATCAGCCCAAGTAACGTTCAAAGGTTGTCCTATTTTTTGGGTAGATAGGGTTAGTAAGGCGGCATTTTCATTGAGAATTAAACTATTGACGGCAGTCCCATAATAAAATTGAACATCTGACCATTCCCAGGTTGGGTTAACCGTGGGTTCACTAAAATAACGATCTTCGACAATCAGTTGATCCACGCGCCGAATTCCCTGACGCTGAAGCTGTTGGGCTAAGTTTTTTAACTGATCAGTACTTAAACTAGGATCACCTCGCCCAATGACTCGTAATTGGCTGATCATTCCATCTGAATTGGTGCCATAAACAGAGGTGCGAATGCGAAAATCAGCACCGAGTTGGGATAAAGCGGCGGCTGTGGTGAATAATTTGAGATTAGAGGCGGGGATAAAATAGCGATCGCGTTCATGACTGTATAGGGGTGTGGCTGAGGATAGGGGTTGGATCAGGATACCCCAACGGGCATAATTAAATTCTGGACGATTTGCGATCGCGTCGATGGAGGCTTTGAGATCGGCTGGACAAAGGGTTTGTGTTGTCGTATCTGGGGAGGGTTCAACCGTTGTCGGTGCATCCGTTTGAGCCGTGACTGGGGTTGGCTGGGTGAGGAATTGCGCTTCAAATAACAGCAGCAACAGCAGCAGCAGTTGTTTGGGGTTAAACCTGGGGCGGTAGGAAGGTCGATTGGTTTTGAATGAGAAAAGGGAATTGAGCATAGGGAGACGTTTGCGCTATCTCTGATACTGTACAGGGAATTAAGGCGCGATCGTCTGGCAATATATGTGGTAGGGTGGGCATTGCCCACCCCACCAGTATGGATAGGGTTTGAATCCTCAAATTGCGTAAGTCCTGATTGGGAACAGATGAAATTTATCGGAATTGACCTCGGTTGGACTTCGGGTGCGAGTGGTTTATGTTGCCTCAATTGGTCAGATGGACAGCTTCAGCTATTAGAATTAAATCGTAAACAAGCTACAGCAGATATTCTGAATTGGATTAATGATTGGACAGCCGCCACTGAACCTGCCATCATCGCCGTAGACGCCCCCACGCTGATTCCCAACGCCACTGGAATGCGCCTCCCGGATAAACTTAGTCATCGGTATTTTCACCGCTACCACGGGGGGTGTTATCCGGCAAATCGCCAGCGCCCTTTTGCCCAACGCACGATAGAGTTTGGTTTGAGTTTGGAAGCACGGGGGTTTATTCACGCCCCCCAGATAACGCCTAAAACCCTGGGGCGCTATCAAATCGAGGTCTTTCCCCATCCCGCGATCGTGCATTTGTTTGGATTAAATCGGATTCTGAAATATAAGAAAGGAAAACTGGCAGAGCGTCAAGGGGAATTATTAAAACTTTATCATTTAATTAGGGACGTATTGCCAAGTTTAGAACCAAAACTTGATGGGATTGATGGTTTAAATGGTAGTTTTTCGGAACGATTTACGGGGGTGACGCTTAAAGCTTTAGAAGATAAATTGGATAGTTTAATCTGTGCCTATATTGCGGCTTACTGGTGGTATTGGGGGATTGAGCGCAATTGGGTATTGGGTGATGTCAACACGGGTTATATTATTGTCCCTGCACCTGTCGTGTCAACTTAAGCCACAACCCCCTCTCCCCCAACCCCTCTCCCACCGGGGGAGAGGGGAGTTTTTTTTGCATTCCCAAAAATCACTCAATAGGATTATGAATGCGATCGCACTCTTCCAGCAACCCATCCCCTCAACCCAACACCCAATCCCATCCTGTCATTGGAGAACGCAGCGAAGCGAAGTGAAGAATCTCCTCCAATGCTGAGGCTAATCCTATCACTGAATTCGATGATGAATGCGATCGCACTGTACCTCACCAACTTGCAATACGCTGTAAGCACACACGCCATTTAGGGTAGGGGCACGATATTATCGTGCCCCTACGCAGCACCACCATAAATCACTCATTCCGCAGCGATTCTAACTCCTCTCGCGTGAAAGGATTCTCCCCATCTTTTAACGCCTCAATCCAGCCTTGACGTTGGACTTTTATTTTCTCTAAATAGTCTATCCAGTCTTGGCGTTCTGCTAAGATATCCTCCCGGAAATCAAATTGACTTTGGGGTTGGGATTTTTCTTGCTCGATATTAATCCAATCGGGGCTAAAATTGGCGCTGTAGACAGTACTCTGATGCCCCTTGAGTTCGGTGAGTAGGTTGCCCTTTCTATCCCAAACCCGGGCGGTATTATCCGAAGAGGCAGTGACAATCCGCTCTCCATCCGGGCTAAAGTTGGCGCTGTAGACAGTACTCTGATGCCCGTTTAGCTGAACTCGCTCCTGGATATTATCCAGAATCGTCTGCAACGCCAGCAGCGGGCTAGTGGCGGGATAGTCTTTCAGGGGGCGATTTTTAACGATTTTCTGTAACTCTTGTCCCGCTTCCATGGCAGAAACTAAAGCATTGAGCGGTTGATATTCAAATTCTTTGATAGCATTCGTCCCCTCTCGTTCCAGTCGGGTTCCCTCCTGGGCTTCTTTCTGAGCGATTTGCGCGGCTTCCTGGGCGGCTTTAGCTGCTTGTTGCGCCGCTTCAGCGTCTTGCAGGGCAGTTTCGGCTAATTCCACTTGTTCCTGTAATTGGGCTTGTTCCCGTCGTGCCGTTTCTACAGTCTTCCGGGCAGTTTCAGCGGCTTGATTGGCGGCTTCATATTGCTGCTGTGCCTGGTTTACCCTTGCCTGGGCGGTTTTCAGGTTTTGATTCGCCGCTTGCATTTGCCGCTGTGCCTGTTGCACCTGTTTCTGTGCCGCTTGGCGTTTGGCTTCTGCTTCTTTCTGTTTGGCTTCGGCGGCTTGGGTTTTGGTTTCCGCTTGTTTTAACTGGGTTTGAACTGTACCTAACTGCGTCTGGGCTTGTTTAACTTGTCTCTTTGCCTGATTTGCTTGGGTTTCGGCTTGTTTACTTTTCGTTTCAGCTTGCTTAATCTTGTTTTCAGCCGCGCTAACTTCAGACTTCGCATCACCCACGGTTTTGGTTGCCCATCCGCCTAAAGATACGACAATCACCCCCGCCATGACTCCGGTTAACGCTAATCCTGCCAAGGCGCGGCGTACTTGGCGATTGAGTCGCACTCTCGCTTGTTCGGTGCGTTCTAATTCTGCCTGGGTTAACTGACGCTGTGCTTCTGCTTGTCGGCGCTGTTTCCGTTCCTTCTCCAATTCAGCGATTAGTTCTTGTAATCGCGGTTCCTGCTGCTGGCGAATAAACGCGGCTAAATAATCATGAACTAACTGATACCGCTGTTCAGGATTTTCCGGTAATAGTAAGACTAAGCCAGATTTGACGAATATTTGTAACACCAAATCCAAGGAAGCACCAGTGGTAGGGTGGGCAATGCCCACCATCCCCTCCTCGTGTCGGGGAGGAGAAGTCTGAACCTCATCCGATTCTCCCATCTCCGCCCTCACATTCACCGCCAACGCCTGCAAATCCCGCTCAATTTCCGCCCGCGTTTTCAGGGGGCGAGTTCCCTTTTCATCCGTCAACAAATACAGCACCAACTCCGCCGCCTGCTGATTCTCTTCCCCACAATCTGCCACGACTTCATCTAAATAGCGCCGCACTAACACTTCTTTCGCCTGTTCCCCATACTGGCGATATTCGGCTAATCGGGTAATTTTCTCGGTTTGCAGTTGCGCCCCCACCACCTGCAACTCAATCGGGCGCACTTCCCCCACATCCCCGGCTAAATCCTGCACCAATGCTTCAATTAATGCCGCTTCTAGATGAAAACTCGACCGTTCCGTCAGCCGTTGAATTATTGATTGAGTATCGGCGGCGGAAAAATTCCCTAACCGATAGAGGATATTCCGACTGAGAATATCATTGCCAATCACTTTCATGCTGTCCAGGTAATTGCACTCTAATAAATAGTGCAAATAATCCTCCCGCAGGGAGAGAACTACCTTGACGGGGGAAATCTTCAGACATTCTCCGATAAATTGGAAAAAGCGCCGCCGTTCCCTGGCGTCGGGATAGACAAAGAAAAATTCTTCAAATTGGTCAAAAATCAGCACTGTCCGCAGATTTAATCGTTCTGTGTGCTGTAGGTATGGGATTGGGGATTGGGAAATTTCTCCCCCATCTTCGTCATGGGGATTGGGCGAAGCATTTGCGTTGGGATTTTGGCATAAAACCGAGACATCTGGGCGCAAATGCTTCGCCCCTACGAATTCCCCTACGAATTCCCCTACGAATGATGCGTCTGCTTCCCTATCTGCCAACGCCTCTGCCAATAACTGTGTCAATTCCTCTTGCCAATGGGAATACGCCCGCATCGTCACTGGTAACGTATCTGACGTACCCATCACCTTCTGCTTCAAGGCTGGCACTAATCCCCCCTGCACCAGAGAACTCTTACCCACACCAGATTGCCCATGAATCACAATTAACTTACAATCATGCCGCCCAATCCGCTCAATTAACCGTTCCACATCCAACTGACGCCCCGATGCGGCAATTTCTGGGGCTATCATTTCCCCGACTCCCGGCTGAGAATCGGCTGGAGTTACCGCTGTGGGTGCTATCTTTGCCTGTCTTTGGGGCTGTATCCACGCCGCGCCGACAAATGCCCGAAACCCATACTGCTGTTCTATCGATTGTCGCTTCAGTTTAATCTCAAAAGCTTGAACATAGTGCTGTTGCTGAAAATAACTCTGCTGCAACTGACTAAGAATGTCCAGATAAAGGGATGTGTCATACTCCGGACTGCCCATGGTTTGGGCGCGTTCTAAGTTCTCAATCGCCGCTTGAGGTTGATTTAGCTGAGAATACGCCTGCGCTAAGGTGAATCGATACTGACTCTCGGCGTATGCCATCTGCCAGGGGGTGTCAGTCTCCCTTGAACTTACCGCTAAACAGTCCAAAGCCTGCTGCGCCAAGTCCTGCGCCTTCTGCCAGTTGGCTTGTGCCAGGGCGACTTGGGCTAATAAGCCATAATCTTCGGCTAATTTATTGGACAGATTGGCTTTTTTGTGGTAAGCAACTGCTTGTTCTGCCCACTGTTGTAATTCCTGCCACTCCCCCAACCGTTTCAGAATATGCCCTAAACTGGAGAGGGAATTGGCGACTAAATCGGGACGTTGGGCGGCGGCAAAGACGGCTAAACATTGCTGTACATACTGCCGCGCCGTTTGCCAATCGGGATGTTCTATCTCATCGATGGACGCGGCTTTTAAGGAATAGCCGATTGCTAATTCCTGCAACAGTTTCCCCTGGCGTTCTACCTGATTACAATCTTGCCAAAGGGCGGCACTATTTTGATAATAGATTAACGCCCGGTCTAAATTTCGGTTAACTGGATGACCCGCCTGAATCGCACCGCGTAAGGTTTCCACGGTAGCGGCTAATTCTGAATTCCCTTGATAATCCGCCTCTGGCAATTCCTGCGTCGCTTGGTGAATTTCCCGACATTGGTCTAAACTTAGGAGTAAACTCCCGGCAAAAAACTTATCGACATTTTCCTTTAAAACCGCAATTAATTCCTGCCTAGGCATCAAAAAATGGGAACTAATTCCCCAACTTTCAAAATCTGGGGCATAAGTCAAGAAATCCTTTAATCCTTGGTCATTAATCCACAGTACCAAGGGAAAGGAAAAATGTTTGCGAAACTCCTCCCGCACCTGATTCGTTGCACTCAAAAGCTGTCGGCTATTTCCCACCGCCTCCAACCCCAGTACCATCGCCGCGTCGGGTTTCTCGTCGCCTAATTCCGCCTGGATGCGAGCATAGAGTGTCCGTTCTGATGCCTTAATTTCTACCACCCGTATCTGTACGGAGGTTAAAGCCTGTAGCTGTTTGATGAGACGCGATCGCAACCGGATATAATTACATCGGGCGAAATAGAGCCGAAATTGTCCCAGAGACATCTCGATTGACCAGGCGAGTTCGTCGAGTTCGTTCTGGTTGTGGGCGATAATGTCTTCGGGTTGTTGGTGGTTAACCATGATTAGGGCGTTGGGCAATAGGCAAGAGATAGGAGGGAGTGGGGAATTGTATTATTTTAACGGATTAGATTTGGCTTGTAGTAAGGGATGCGAGCCCTAGATTCTGTTAGGTTTCCTTGCGTTTTCCCAACCTACAACCTATTCCACAATTTTAGGTGTGCCACGCCAGTCGGTTTTGAACAAATATTAGCATCAATTGTTAGGGTCGGGGCGGGTTTAGTCACATTCAGGTCAAAGAGAAACGATAATAGTAAAACCCGCCCCTACAAACCTGGTTTCCTCCCGGTTCCCTCCCCTTGATAAGGGTAGGGTTAGGGTGGGGTCGATAAGGGGAGGGTTTAGTCACATCTGGGTCAAAAAGAAACGATAATAGTAAAACCCGCCCCTACACAATCCCCAAAGGACAAAGGACTAATCCTGCATCTCCTTCGCTTCTGCCAAAAGGGGATTGATATCAAACCAGGATTCCTCATCTTGCCGATATTCAAACACTAATCGACTATTAATCAACTTCTCATATCCATCCGCCCCACTCACTTTTTGGCTTTGTCTCACCTGGCGCAATAATTCCCAATCGGCGTCTGATACCGTCATCATCATTTCGTTACGCCGGGAACGAATCACCGCTTCTAGTGTCTCCCGCAATAGGGGTAGTTTCTTATGCTTGCGAATCCACCCATTCAATAAGCGCAGGACATCGCGCACATGTCCCCCACTAATCGCACAAAGGCGGTCAAGGGTTTGTGGACTATCAAAGAGTTCGGGAATTTTCTCTAGGCGTTCTGATTCATTCAGGTTGGGAAAAGCCCGGGCTAAAACCATCTGGCGCAATAGGTTCATCCCCGTCTCACAAACCCCACCATCGGGTAACTTCACCGACACCATGGGTAATACTTTGGGTTCATCGGTAAAGCGCTGGGTAAGATTCCCATATTCGTCGGAAAATTTCAGTCCTAAAGGCATGGTATAAATAACATGACAATGGAGCCGATTTAAACAGTCTCCTTGGTCTACAAACAAATATTCCGGTTGCGGACGCCCCCAGTCTTTGGGGTGACTATCCAGGCGGTCAAGGTTATCCACGATGACCACGAGTCCATTTTTACCGATGGCTTTTAGGGATGCGATCGCAGGTTCAATTAATTCCTGATTTATCGCATCCACGAGTTGATTTTTCTGTGGTCCAAGATACCGATTTAGTCGTTCTCGCAGTCTCGCATCACTTTTGGTGCGGGTGGTAATTTCGCCAATGCTAAAATAGAGGGAAAATTTATCGGCGTCTGACGCCATCCCCACATCCCCCAGAGAGTCCCCCAGTAGCTTCAGTCCCGGAATATTCAACTTTATCCCTGTCACCTCAGAGTTTAACACCTCCAATGCCCCAGCCAGAAACTCTTTCAACCTCCTGGGTTCAACCAGGGCAATATCGGTTAAACTTTGACTAACCTGGCGTGCGATCGCGAGTAGCACTTCACCAATATCAACATCCGCCATTTCCAAGTCTTGGGAGGACTCAAAATACACCAGATGGAAACCCTCTTGTTCCAATTCCAGCTTGAGTCGCAATAACTCGGTGGACTTCCCACAGCCAATATGTCCGGTAAATAGGGAACAGGTGGGACTATCGGGCGAGAAGAAGGTAAT
This sequence comes from Coleofasciculus sp. G1-WW12-02, assembly GCF_040219735.1. Taxonomy (NCBI): domain Bacteria; kingdom Bacillati; phylum Cyanobacteriota; class Cyanophyceae; order Coleofasciculales; family Coleofasciculaceae; genus Coleofasciculus; species Coleofasciculus sp. G1-WW12-02. The sequence continues at coordinate 25,985 of NZ_JAVJRX010000137.1, forward strand.
ATTACCCTTAAGCTCCTCAATAATCTTACCGCCGCGTACTTCCGAGAAATCGATATAAAGCTTCTGATCCTCTGGGTCTTGAGCCAACAGAGGTTTCCCCGGATCAGTCGCCCGATAAAAATGGCGTAATAATTCGATGGTCATCGTTTTTAGCCCAAGTCAGGTCAGCCAGGGTCGTCAACGATAGTATAAGCTGCTTCTTGCGCGATCGCTTTAGCGTTTGAACACAACCGGGTATTCGTTTCTCGAACATCGGTTCAGTCGTCGAACCCTCAGCCACAAAATTTCTGTGATTGTTACAATTATTTACTCAAAAATTTAGGCTTTGTTCCCCATTTTTAGAGACAAAATCTAAATTTTTGATTAAAATCTTGGTGTAAGTTAAGAATATTTTTAGATTTCGGTAATTTTATGATAGTAGCAGAAAAAATACAATGGCGGTATGTCAGTCACAGCTCATCTCATTTAGCCTTATTATTTGCCGAAACCATGCAAACGGGACAAATTAGCTTTTCGGAGTGGTATGAGTTAATGACAGCGCCGTTAGAAGATGCATTGAGTCCTGAGGCTGAAGATGCTATTACCCGTTTAATTTATGGGGTAAGCCACGGATTGATCCGAGTCCTCTAGTACCGCTACCTAGAAAGTCATCTGCCAGACGTGCTTTTGCAGCCTCTATAAACATGGCAATCAAAATGGCAAGTCTTCATCCTCCGGTGGAGTAATCGAGAGTCGCCAAATCTTATTATTCTCTTCTTCTACAGGTAATTCCTCCATGACCTCCCCTAACTTCTCTTGTAGAGATTTAGTCAATTGTACCGATAAATCTAACTCAATACCCAGTTTTTGGGTCACTTGTGCCAATTGATGAAAGGCTACTTTTTTGCTGGTGCGATTTTGACTGGATAAGCGAAAGCCATTGACGTTTTGCACCTTTTGCGCCTGCATCGCCGCTTTCAGCCGTTCCTTAATTTGTTGAATTTCCGTATCCAGTTGCTTCCAGCGATGCTCGATTTGTCGATATCGTAGGGTTAGGGCTTCAATATCTTCCGTGGCGGGGTCAGGTTGAGCCAGCTCTAACAAATGACGGTGAACCTGAGCCATATAGACGACATCCTTAGCCGCGTAATCGAGTTGGCGGGGTGAGAGGGGACGTTTCCTCCAGTCACCCGTTTGTTCCGTTTTATCCACATGGGGACATATCCCAAAATATTCAGTTAAAGTTTTAAGCTGATGATTGGGGACAGGGAGGCGATAGTAGGGAATCGTTTTCGCCAGTTCTAGGGTACAGGTGACATTTTTTGCCTTGCGTTTACCCAAAAATTTCCGGTCATAGCTGGCGTTGTGAAAGACTTTCTCAATCGCCGGATTGTACATAATTTTAGCTATAAACTCATCGGCGAGTTCTGGCTGGTATAGCACATCGAGAATCGAGACACACTCACCCGTGAACTCATTCCCATCCGCCAAGACTTGAATTAAAGACAATTGGGGCGTATCGGTTTTGTAGTCAGCGACTTCCGTATCTAACCATAGGATAGAGGCTTGAGTGCAGCTTGCGATCGCACGGTCAATATCTTGGGTTTGAGTGAGGTATGGCATTAATGACATCCTGCTACAGCATTGTAGAAAATGCTGTATACCATCCTACACGCTAATGCTCCCCCAGCTCCCAGACGTGCCATGGCACGTCTGGAACAACCCCTGCTTTTAGCGCTTAAGTTGACACCAATGACGTCGGTGCGCCCCTACTTCGATTCCCGTTTCCCCCATCACCTATCACCAATTTCCAACTTTTCCCCCCGAATGGAATAATCCAACAACTCCATCGGATGCATCAAAAGCATCTCCTTCTCCTGCAAGTTTAAATGCTTCTTAATTTGCAGCGAACACCCCGGATTCGATGACGCAATTAACTCCGCCCCAGTATTCAACAAATTCTCAACCTTTTGCTGTCCCAACTCATCGGCTACTTCCGGTTGCAGCATATTATAAACCCCCGCACTACCACAACACAGCGCCGCATCGATGGGTTCGCGTAATGTTACCCCCGGAATTTTCCGCAATAACTGACGCGGTTGTACGGAAATCTTTTGCCCATGCAACAAATGACAAGCATCCTGATACACCATTGTCAAAGGCTTATCTGTCAGAGGTGACAATTTAGCCGTCAACCCTACCTCAGCTAAAAATTGCTGCACGTCTCTCACCTTCCCCGCAAAGTCTTGCGCCTTCTGGCGATACGCCGGATCATCTTCTAAAATATGCCCATATTCCTTCAACGTATGACCACAGCCTGCGGCATTTATAATCACATAATCAACACCCGTCCCCTCAAAACTATCTATCATTTGCCGCGCCAAGGCTTGGGCTTGTTCTGTTTGTCCCTGATGTTCGGGTAATGCAGCACAACACCCTTGAGTTTTGGGAATCACAACTTCACAGCCATTCGCCGTTAATACCCGCACCGTCGCTTCATTAACCGGAGAGAAAAATAGCCGCTGTACACACCCCAAAATCACACCCACTCGATACCGCGTTTCCCCTTGCGCTGGAATCACATCAGGGAAGTTATCCTGAAAGGACTTTAAAGTAATTTGCGGTAAAATTGAATCCATTGCCGCTAAACGGGGGAATATCTGCTTTAGCAACCCCGTAGACTGGACTAGCTTCTGTAAACCCAATTTTTGATACAGATAAAGTGGCGCCAGGAAGGGGCGCAGGCGTCTCGGATAAGGAAACAGATTAAAGATTAGCGCTCTAATCATCCGATCAGATAAACTCCGAGGCTGATTTCGTTCTACCTGATGCCGTGTCGCTGAAATTAACTTATCATACTGTACCCCAGAGGGACAGGTAGTCACACAAGCCAAACAGCCTAAACAGGAATCAAAATGTTGCGTCGTCGCCTCTGCTAATGGTGCTTCACCGTTGTTAATCGCATCCATCAAATAAATCCGTCCCCTCGGCGAATCCATTTCTTTGCCAATCACTCGGTAACTGGGGCAAGTAGAGAGGCAAAATCCGCAGTGAACACAAGTATCGATTAAGGCTTGTTTAGGCGGATTTTTGGCATCAAAACCAGGGGATTGAGATTCATTTTGTTCCGTTTCTAACGGTGTAGTTTCTGCGCTTTCTTTAACAGAATCTGGTGTGGGAAATTTAAAGTCCGTTTGCATATTTTTTTAGGTAGATGTACAAAACTAATAGCTAATATTGAATGTTCCAGACGTGCCAGGGCGGGTTTAGTCACATCCGGGTGCAAAAGAAAAGATAATAGTGAAACCCGCCCTTACATTCGTAAAAACCAGGTTCCCTCGAAGGTTGTGAAGGGTCAAATCTGCTCCTGTGCCTTCTTTCAAATATCTCCCACAAATCGATTAGGACTTAAAATAGTTTTCGGATCAAACTTCTGTTTAATTTGGCGCATAATATCTAAAGCATTGCCACTGTATCCCCAAACATCAAGCTGTTGCTTCAAACTAATTGGAGCCTCTAGTACCGTCAAAAAACCGCTGTGGGATTGGCAATGCTCTCGCATCTTTAAAATTGTCTCCGGTTTCACCGTTTCAGGTTTAAGCCGCAATTTTCCTAAGCCGCTGCCAACATGGATCAGCCCCAATCCCGTTCCAGAGGTTAGGGTATCCAGTACAGTTAAAGTCATTACTGCCGCCGTTGGTACTACTCCTATTTTGCAAGTAATCGCGGTGGATTGGGGCATTTCCCAGATTTGTTCTGGCAATGATTGCCATAGATGAGCTTCATCATTATCCTGATAAAGTGTGCCTTGTAATCCCAACTGCTGCCCAACCTCTAGCAAACGGGAGGACTGTTCCTGTACACTTTCAGTAACGCTTTGGAAGCGAACCATCAAGCCCATCCCTTGACCGATGCCTAATTGTTTCACCAATTCAGACGAGAGTAAGTCGGCGGCTGTAGGCGTTAGGGCGGACGCGAGTAGGGTTTTGGTTGTTGATGCGATCGCGTCAGCGTCTCCCGTCAGCACGAGTGTCCCTGATGCTTCTTGTACCGGATACAAGCGAAACGTCACTTCTGTTAAAATTCCCAGGGTGCCATACGCCCCCGTCAACAGTTTCATTAAGTCATAACCTGCCACATTTTTCACCACTCGTCCCCCGGCTTTGGCGAGTTGTCCATCACTGCGGACAAAGGAAACCCCCAAAAGCATATCCCGAACCCCACCATAGCGTTGTCGCCATGAGCCACTATCAGCCGTTGAAATAATTCCACCCAGGGTGGCGGCTTCCGGGTAGGCGGGTTCTAGAGGCAAAAATTGATTGGTTTTCAGCAGTATTGCTTGTAAATCTGCTAACTTCACACCCGTTTGCGCCGTTACTGTTAAGTCACCCACCGCATGATCAATCACCTGATTCAGGTTTTGGGTACTAATCACCAGGTCAATCGGTTTACCTACACCCGCCCACGCCAATTTGCTACCGTTCCCACAGGGGAGAACCCGCCAGTTATTGGTGTTGGCGCATTCGATCACCTGACAAAGCTGTTGGACAGTGCTAGGGCAAACGAGAGTGCTAGTAAGAGTTTCCCCGCCGTAAGCCTTCTGGATTCGCTCTTGCCATATCGGGGGTAGATTATCCCCCTGGTAGATGCCAGAGTCGCCCACAATCGGTGTTAGAGTTTGTGCGATCGCATTCATCTTTCTTCCCCCGTGGAAACCCCCGTTATACCCTTCAGGTTAACTGCGGGAGGAAACGGGGGATATTTTATGGGGGTCAATCCCCCTAAAATATCCAAATCACTGTATGTATGAATATCCATCTTTTTTGTGAATATGTTTGCAGTATCTGTGACTGATGCCCTGAACCAGTCCATCAGGTGTTGAGATATTGAAACTTCCAGTGGCACGAGTGGCTACTCGACCAACGTAAGTCCCAACCTTTTTCCCAGAAGTGACAATCGCTTTAACGATGTCACCTGTCTGAAAGCCTTTGTGGAATTTTGTTCTGTTGCAATAACGAATCGGGAATCCAAATTTGTTGGTGCGGCATTGCTGACGGGTTCCGTGACCTTTGGCAGCAATTAGCAACGGATTAACACCTGATGTGATTAACTGCTCTGGGGTTGATGCCCCTACACAAGCAGCATCCCAATAGTGGGTTTTGTCCAGTCCTCGAATGGTTCTGTTGTATTTGGTGCGACCACCAGTACCAACCTCAACAGGTAAGCCCGTTTTCTTGAGGTTTTCGTACAGATTCCATCGGGTTGCATTAACCGCCGCCGTATCAGCTAGAGGTCTTTTAGCTTGTGCCAAAATTCCTTTAAGCCGGTCAGGTTTGCCTTTGAGGAAGTCCCTGATATCCTGGTTGCCCTTTTTCTGATTGCAGGGTGTACAGGCTAAACACAGGTTGCTGATACGGTTAGAACCTCCTTTTGAGCGAGGCTGAATATGCTCTATTTCCAGCTTGGTGTCTTTTGCCCCGCAGTAGGCACAGGTTCTATTCCATTTTTCGAGTAAGAACTCACGGATTTCGTAACCGAAGAGTGTACCTTGCTGGTAGCCAATTCCGCTAATTTCAGCATCCTGCATCTGCTGAGTATCAAACCTGACCAGTTCTTCAGAGATGGTGGTAATTTGACACAGTGATGATAGGCGCTTGACCCAAGTCAGGATGTTGGCAGCACGACTACTTAAAGATGGTGGCAACCAACCTTTTAGACGGGTGCGGTTAAGGAAACGAGGTTTACGATAACGGGTTTTGCGGTTACGGCGTGAGCGTCGTAACTGACGACGTGAAGTCAAAGACTCCCGAATTTGAAACCCACGATGCTGCAACTCGGCTACCCAAACCACTTCGCCTGTAGTGTCGTTGACTAATGCTAGTCCAGTAGTTTTCGCTCCGGGGTCGATTTTGACTCGGAGTGGTTCAATTTTGGGGTTTGACACCTCCTGTTTAAGTATCAAAGTAAAGGGGTAGTGTCGGAAAACCCCAGCTTTCCCCTGAGACAACAGTATTCTTGCCCTTCCTGGATGGATGGGATTGAGAGGCTGTTTGTTGGTGTCTAAGACAAAAACTTTACTCACGAGTGAGTCTCCTTGCGGGTAATGTTAGCCTTGGCAATGTTACGAAAGCTTGTTGGGTTTACGACACTGACTTCGACCCGATATGTCTGTTTAATCGCAAACGATAGAGCTAAAAACTGGCTACGCATTCTTAGGTATCTTGATTTTCGTAACGTAGTGAATTAACACTCAGCCTGGTAAACTCTGGGCTTTTTTAAAAGCCCCCACCATAGCTGTACTCAGCTTGGTGGCGGGTAGTTTACACTAATGTTTGTAGTTGCGCTGTCTTCGCCATAAGCATTTCTTGTGGGCAATGCCCACCCTACTCCTGCTTCCCCTGCTTCCCTAGAAGGGCGGGTTTATTTAAGTTATCAGTTGTTGCCATAAGTTATCTGTAAAACCCGCCCCTACATTCCCTGCTTCCCCTGCTTCATCCTTCAATCAATGATGAGGACGCACCCCATAATGGCGGTAACGTCGGTAATCCCGCAAAATCTGGTCATGATCGAAGCAAAGATTCGAGGGAATATCCCATAAATTGAAAATATCCAGATTTTTGGCATCATCAGCGGCTTGGGGTTCGCCTGTCGCGGTAGCGAGAAACACAATACTGAGGGTATGCTTACGTGGATCGCGATCAGGCGCCGAATAGACGTGAAACTGCTCAATTAACTCAACCTGTAAGCCAATCTCTTCTTTGGCTTCTCGAACCGCCGCTGTTTCCACCGATTCCCCATAATCGACAAAGCCACCAGGAATTGCCCAGCCGAGGGGTGGGTTTTGGCGTTCGATGAGAATAATTGGTCGGGAGGGTCGATCTATGAGTTCGACAATGATATCGACTGTGGGAACGGGATTTCGGTAAGTCACAAGTCCAGTTTATGTAACGGGTAGCGATCGCGGTGGTTGACACTCCTCAGCCTAAAGGCATGAGGATTCTTCTTTCATCGAGCGCTCTTACTATGAAACAGGGGTCCTATTTCATACCAGAGGAGGATCTCTCCAGAAGCGTTTTGCTCCATTGCAGAAGCTAGTTACGATATGCCCTACCGTACTATTGAAAACAAGAAAAAATGTGTTTTCTGGTACTTGGGGCTTAGACTTTTTACCTGTACAAGCATTCCTGTACAGAACCCGAATAGCCTAGTTTTCAAGGTGCGATGCCTCTCGGCTCTGGGTTTTTATAGAGGTTAAACACCCTTTCCTCGAAGTTAATTTTAACACAAAGTCGTCCTAGAAGAACGAGGCTTTAGACCCAATTTTCCGGTAAGTTATTTTCAGAATACCTCTATTGGCAGACTCAAATCTACCACGAAGGCTCTTTTTTAACGCCTGCCTAGCGTGCTAATGTCGATAGGACTTGTTTTGCTGTACTATGGTCTATTTCTATGCAGATTCCTAGATCGAGTGGTATTTTGCTGCATCCCACTTGCTTCCCCAGTCCTTATGGAATTGGTGACTTAGGGTCACAGGCTTACCAATTTATTGATTTTTTGGCGGGTAGTGATCAGCGATTTTGGCAGATCTTGCCCGTTGGACCCACGGGGTTCGGTAACTCGCCCTATATGTCTTACTCAGCCATGGCGGGAAATCCGATGCTGATTAGCCCAGAACAACTCCAAATGAAGGGGCTACTAACGGATGAAGATCTCGCTCATCTGCCCGAGTTTACCCCGGATTCTATCGATTTTGAGCGAGTCGCTTCCATGAAAAAATCGCTACTGCTCAAAGCCTGCGATCGCTTTAAGCGGGAAGTGTCATCGGAACAACAGGATGAATTTGATAAATTTTGTCAGCGTCACGCCTACTGGTTAGATGATTATGCCTTATTTATGGCACTCCACAACACCTTTGACGATGCCAGTTGGCATTTGTGGGAGCCAGACATTGCCAAAGCCGAACCGGAGGCGGTGAAGAAGTGGCGAGAACGGTTAAGTGATCGCATTTATTACCAAAAGTACCTCCAGTTTGAATTTTTCCGCCAGTGGTCGTGGTTGAAGCAGTATGCCAATGACCGCAATATCCAGATCATTGGGGATATCCCGATTTATGTCGCCCATAATAGCGCCGATGTCTGGTCAAACCGAGAACTGTTTGCCATTGATGAGGAAACGGGCGAAGCCTCTCTAATGGCGGGTGTTCCCCCCGACTATTTCAGTGAAACGGGTCAATTGTGGGGGAACCCGATTTACGAGTGGGAACTGATGGAAAAAAATAACTATCAGTGGTGGATCAAGCGCCTGAAGATGATGTTTGAGTACGTCGATGTGCTGCGAATTGATCATTTTCGCGGATTTGAAGCCTATTGGGAGGTGTCCCAAGGTGAAGAAACTGCCATGAATGGGCGCTGGGTCAAAGGACCTGGAGCTAAATTTTTCAAAGTTCTCAAGCGAGAATTAGAAGGGTTGCCGATTATTGCTGAAGATCTAGGCTTGATTACGCCAGAAGTTGAAGCATTGCGGGATCAATTTGGGTTTCCGGGGATGAAGATTTTGCATTTTGCCTTTAGTGGAGAGCCAGATAATTTTTACTTACCCTTTAATCTGGAGCGAAACTGTCTGATTTATACCGGGACTCATGATAATAACACGACAATCGGCTGGTTTAAACAGCTTGGTGACGATGAACAAGAAAATGTGATTCGTTACTTAGGGGAGTTAAGTTCCCAAGGCATCCATTGGGATTTAATCCGGTTAGCCTACAGCAGTGTCGCTAATCTCGCCATGATTCCCTTGCAAGATTTCTTGGGTTTGGGTGCAGATGCTCAGATGAACCGTCCCAGTACATCCGAGGGAAACTGGCAATGGCGCTATCGAGCCGAGGCATTAACCGAGCAACTGCGCGATCGCATCAAAACCCTGACTTATACTTATGGTCGGACACCTAATGGGTCTTAATGTCAAGAGCGAGGATTAGCCGCAAAGGTCATTTCCTCAACCGCACCGGGGGCGCCCATTTGTTTAGCGCTTTGGTCATTAAACTCCACTAGGACGCCTCCGGCATTACCCGCCCGGACAATCAGTTGTTCATCCGCCACCCAAGTCCGCTGGGTTCCTTCGGGCAAGACGCCTTCAAATTCGGTTTTACCATCCACAACGACTCGAATCCAAGACTGAGCCTTCAGGGTGACACCCACCTGCACCGGTTTGCCATCTTGGCTAGCATGACTGACTTGCGCCGATTGGCTAGCATCGAGTGACTGTTTAGGTGGTATGGGTTGTGTATTTTTCGGTGTAGGGAACTGCTGGGCAGAAGGGATATTTTCAACTTCAATCACTTGGACTGCCGAGCGATTCAGAATGTACGATAAACCACTAACCGAACTAATCACCAACAGAATATAGAACAGGTAGAGATGAAGCGGTCGCAATTGAGCGGCGGGTAAATATTGCCAGCGGGGTTTCATCAACACGACACCCGCACCGGCTGGAAAATCACGGGCAAATTCTGCGCCGTCGAGTTCCAGGGCTTCGGCAAATCGCCGGAGAAAGCCTTGAATGTAGACGGGTTCTGGCAACAGGTCAAGCCTGCCTTCTTCAATCGCCTGTAAAAGCCGTGCCTGAATCCGTGTTTGAGCTGCCACTTCCTCTAAGGTAATCGACTTCTCAAGCCGACACTGGCGCAGGCGGGCGCCTAGAACTTCTAGCTTCTCAACTTGTTCCTGCTGCAAATTCCTCGTATTCTCCTTCATACACGGTACTCCTTGATATCTGCTGGCACGTTTTAGTAGTGGTTAGTGAACTCGGTTGTGGAGGAAGCTAATTTCAAATTCTTCAAGATAACGGTAGTGCCCACTGAGCAGTATTGGTTCACCTGGTCGTTGTAATTGAATCGGACCAATTGCCGTGCGGTGCAGATGGATTACTGGATAGCCTAGCAGGTCAGCAACTCGACGAATTTGACGGTTTCTTCCTTCTGTCAAGACAATTTTAAGAAGTGTTTTTGACTGTTGCTGCTTAAGGACTCGAACTTGAGCAGGTAAAGTGGTTCTACCCGATAAGTCCACACCCTGACGCCAAGCTGAGAGGATTGATTCAGAGGGATGACCCTTGACCCAAACCTGGTATGTCTTGGGAACGTGATGGCGAGGATGAGTTAGTTCATTGGTGAGCGTTCCGTCATTGGTAAGAAGTAATGCTCCTGTAGAGTCCATGTCCAGCCGTCCCACTGGATGGATTCCCTGACCTTCTCTAATGGTTCTGGGGAGTAAATCAAGAACTGTTTTACGTTTCGGATTACACGCCCGATCATTGCGACAAGTAGAGATTATACCCACGGGTTTATTGAGCAAAAGATAAATGGCATGAGGACGATTACTCGGTTTGAGATGTTGACCATTAACTTCGATCAAATCCGTTTCCGGATTAGCTTTTTGTCCTAACTGCACCACAGTGCCATTTAGCCGAACTTGTCCGGCTATGATCATTTTCTCAGCTTGACGACGTGAGGCAATACCCCACTGCGAAAGAATTTTTTGTAATCTTTCCTCCATGGCTTGACTACCTGTGTAAGCTAGTGCGTCTAGACCCAGACTGTGCTGGTCAAGAGTCGATCTCCATCCCTATGGTAATTTTTCCAGCTCCGGCAGGGGTTTTGTTTGAACATCTCCTGCTTTAAGGTTGCTGGAGGGATACGTCTGCTCCTGGCACTGACCAGAATAGACTATGTACAAATATTACAAGAATGGGGATAATTGCAAGCATTCAGTTTTTTCACCCGCTCATTGCCCGGTTCGAGTTATACCACAGTTGTGTCAGAATACAGGATTGACCCGGAATTTTTGGCAATGGGCGTGAATAAATCACAAGCTGGAACAGACAAAGGCAGCCGGATGATCAGTACGGTGGTGTCACCTGCGGTACAGTTATGGCTGCGATCGCAGGTGGAGACCGTGGAGACACTGCACTTTAAGCTGATGGGTCGCGATCGCGAAATTCTTCGGGGACACATTCCCACGGTGTCTATTGCGGCTCGTCGTGCTGTCTATCAAGGATTACACCTGTCGCAGCTCCAGCTAGATGGTACCAATATTCGCTTCAATCTCACTCAGGTGTTTAAAGGCAAACCTCTACGCCTCCTAGAACCTTTACCAGTCGCGGGTCAACTCGTACTGCAAGAGAATGACCTGCAAGCGTCTCTGGGCGCTCCTTTATTATCAAATGCTTTAACGGATTTACTGAATACATTTATTAAATCTTATAATCGACCGGATCAGTATCCACCCCTGGGTGAGTCTAAAATGAACTGGCAGCAGATTACCCTTGATGGGGAGCGACTAACCCTCAAGGGAACACTGATGCACCATCCGACGAGAGAAACCTCCATTGTGATTAATGCGGGCATTCAACTGGCGACACCTCAACAACTGCGACTCCACCCCCTCCAGATTCAAATTAACACTCAACAGCCTCCGATAACGCTAGAACATTTCACGATTGATTTAGGCTCAGAGGTTGATCTAAAAGAACTAACTCTAACTCCAGGACAATTAATTTGTCGCGGCTGTATCAAAATCATACCTTAATGGGTGGAGTCGATTTCATCCTTGAGAGTGTTGGGATCAACTGGAAAATTGTTTTACTCTCAAAGAAGCTATGGGGCTGTTAAACTTGACAGGAATTGCCGTACAGGTATATCGATCCCGAAAGTCAGGATTTAGTCACCCGTACAGCATTGGGTAGTGGTTGCGAGAAAAGTTATTGTGAAAGTTGATACTAAACCTTCCATCCGATTGGTTGAAGATGCCACCAAAGAACTAGTAGATTGGGCGGCGACTATTGAGCATTCAGACGCCACCTATTTTGAAAAAGCTCAAGTCATAGCCAAACGCTTGGGGGCGCATTACCGTCCCGATGGGTTAACCGAAATTGGCTTCTGGACACCCCGGTTATTAGCGCAGGTGATGCGGAAGATGGAAATCTATCTGGAAGTCTTAACCCCCCTTGCTCCGATTGATTGTCGGGCGGCTGAGCAAACCGTCACCTTTCGCCGCGATCGCTTATTCTTACAACAAGAAGGTGAATACCATTGGGGTGTCGTCGCCGGGATGTGCCCCGGAAACCGGGAGCAAATGGGCTCGTTTTACTGGCTGCGCTTTGTCGATCAGCAAGGGAAACTACAAGCGATTCGGGATACGATTCCCTATTCGATGCCCTACGGCGTGTTCGGACCGGCTGAACTGTATGACATAGCAAGTTTACAGCAACAACGAGCCGATCTCGATTACTTCAAAGCCACCAGTGTCCAGTCTGATCCCCTAGCGCTTCCTCGCGTCCCAGCACCTCGGAACATTTTACAGCTACATGTTGGCACAGCCTCTAAAGAGGGAACAGTTGAAGGCTTAACCCGTGTTTATCGCCAAATTGCGAGTAAATTAGCCGGACATCTCCCCTTAACCCCAGCCGAAGAAAACTATGTGGGTTATAATGCCATTCAGCTACTCCCCATGGAACCCACGATTGAGTATCGAGATGAATACAGTCCAGAAAGTGAATTTTTTGTCTGTACGGCTGAAGAGGGAGATGATCTGCAAATTAAGCTGAGAAAACCCCATACCCAGGATTGGGGTTATGACGTGCCAATTTTGGGATCGAGTGCTACAAATGCAGCGCTTTTGGGTAGCTTGCGTCCCGATGAATTGGTAGACTTTATCGCTACCCTGCATAATTTTCCCACAGGTCCGATTCAAATTATCTATGACCTCGTTTATGGTCATGCAGATAACCAATCGGAGTTACTCCTGCATCGCCAGTTTCTCAAAGGACCGAATATGTACGGTCAAGACTTAAACCACCAGTTACCCACAGTACGGGCGATCTTTTTGGAAATGCAGCGGCGTAAAATTAACACGGGAGCCGATGGGATTCGCATTGATGGGGGTCAGGATTTCCGCTTCTTTAATCCTTTGTCTGGACTGGTGGAATATGATGACGCCTATCTGCTGGCGATGAGTGATGTGGTTCAGGATATTGAGGGGCATCAACGACTATTATTCACCATTTTTGAAGATGGTCGTCCCTGGCCCGCTGAAGGGTGGGAAGAGATCTCGACCTATCGTGAATTAATTCATCTTAAACCAGACTCCTACCAATGGGGACCCCTGATTTTTGCCCATAACACCCCAGCCTTAGAAAAATTTTGGGATCGCAAATGGCGCCGGGTTTGTGAGGTGATCTTTGAAGGTGATCATTGGATCACCGGTTGTGGAAATCATGATACCGTGCGGCGAGGCAATCAAATCCCCCTAGAGGCTCCAATTAATTGGAATTTAGGCACTACGTTGCCAGAGGTGTTAAAAAATGCTTATGATAACCCGGCGGTAACGCTTTGGGTGTATGGGTTTAGTCCGGGGTTACCCATGGACTTTATCAATGCGACAATGCACGCCCCTTGGATGTTTTTCCGCAATACCGATGAACGCTATGGTGTCAAGGTGGTTTCTGAGGAAATTGGGTTCTTGGATTGGCAAGTGACGCCAGAACTCTATGAGACACCAGAGAGTTTTAGTCGGTTGAAGTCTTTGGGATTTAGCCAGCTAGAGGAATTGCGGGAGTTTGGCAGGGCGCTGCAAGTTGCCATGCTTGAAAAGGACTACAATCTAGCCGAAGTGGTTCAAGCTTGCCAGTTCTGTTTGGGAGAAAATACGGATCAGTGTGATATTGAGCCGCTCAAAAAGTTGAATAGACCAGAAATGGTGAGTTTCTTGAAAGGGTTAACTATTGAAAAGCTCAAGGCATTTGCTTTGATGTTTATGGAAGACTGTTATGAACTGTGTAATGTCTCCCACTATGAGGACAAGCTTGATCAAACAAGAACTGAGTATAACCTTAACCTGCGTCGTTTCCGCCATGCTCATCCTTGGTTAGCTCACAATTTAGCCGGAATTGATCGATTCAATAAAATCTCTGATGAGGAACGGACGGTTTATTACGGGGTTCGCAGTAATCCTGATGATCATGAGGAACAAATCGCCATGGTAGCGCACATGGGTGGAGAACCGATGACGGTTACCGTGGGAGACTGGCTGCAATTGGATATGAGTGAATGGCAAGTCGCGATCGCGTCTCCGGGTTTGGATAGTGAACCCTTGGCAGATTTGCGCTGTTTTGAGTTAGCTGATTCTCAAGCCGTGCTGTTAAAGCGAGTGGGTAAACCCGAATAGTCTCAGTTGTCGGACATCTTAACGGTTCGGTAGGGGCAATTCCTGGATTGCCCCTATTTCAGCGCATTCTCAGAAAACCTAATCAATAGACAAGGTGTTCCTGTCTCTCTTTAGCCGTAATGCAGGAAAGCAAGGACTGGGTTCAAGCTCAAGACGGTCTGATGCGATTGTATACCATGTATACAATTAGATTAGACTGGTCAATAAACAAGGCAATGTATGTCTCAAACTGAAGTTGTCACCGTCCGATTAACACCAGAGGTTAAGGCAAAACTCAATGCCCTAGCTTTGAGTACAAAACGCAGCAAATCCTGGCTGGCGGCAGAGGCAATTGCTTTATATGTGGAGCAGCAAAGCTGGCAGATTCAGAGGATTGAAGAAGCTGTTACCCTTGCCGATAGCCCACAAGCTGAGTGGGTTGAGGGTGATGATGTGGAAGCTTGGCTTTCTTCCTGGGGGATGGAGGATGAAAAACCCGCCCCATGCAGTTAGTTTTCCTTTCCCTTGCTGTCCAGGATTTGGCAAGCATCCGCTCGTATATTGCTAAGAATAACCCGCAGGCGGCACGACAAGTTGCCACTCGTCTGAAACAGAGTATCTATAGATTAGCGTCTATGCCCAACCTGGGTAAGCCGGGGCGGGTGTTTGGTATCAGGGAGCTGGTAACGCCTTTAATTGGCAAGACGGCTTATGTGGTTGTGTATCGGGTGAAGGAGAATCGCCTGGAAATTCTGCGGATTCTGCCAGGGATGCGAGACATTGACAGTATTCTACGGGATACGCCTCTTGAGGAGGATTCAACAACCCTAACCTAGCTATCGCTCTTTGGTTAGGGATTGCCGGACAAACGGCAATTAAACGTTGAATACCGCATAGAGTCTCGGTTTGGTACAGACCTCTGGATGTTTCCCTAGTCCAGACACCTCTAAAACCCTTTGTCGGGTTGTTGTTAAGTCAAGACATCTTAACCGAGATGGCGGGAAGGGACTAAATACTTTACTCGGAGGCTTATCGCTATGTTACGAGTACCAGTTTTATCGAAGTCAGGCAAACCTTTAATGCCAACCCAACCGACGCGCGCTAGACGTTGGCTCAAAGAAGGTAAAGCCAAAATTGTACACAACGACTTAGAATGCTTTGCCATCCAGTTGACCTTTGAAACAGGAGAGAATACTCAACCCATAGCTTTGGGTATAGACCCCGGCAAATGTTATTCGGGGATTGGGGTTCAATCGAGCCTTGCTACCCTCTGGATGGCTCATTTAGTTCTACCGTTTAAGACAGTTAAGGAACGGATGGAATTACGGCGGGTCATGCGTCAAGCAAGGAGAGGTAGACGAATTAACCGGAAGTTACCCTACTCGGAAAGATGCCACCGTCAAGCCAGATTTGAAAACCGAAGACAGGGTAAATTGCCGCCTTCGATTCGAGCTAATAAGCAGCTAGAGTTACGGGTAGTCAAAGAGTTGTTTAAACTGTTTCCGATTAGTGCCATTCACTACGAGTTAGTCATGGCTGACGTTGACAGAACCAGTGGGCGTAAGTCGGCAAAGTCTGGGATCGGGTTCTCTCCAGTCATGGTGGGTCAGCGACAAATGCTGACTTGGTTGTCTGAACTAGCCCCTGTTAGAATTCACAAGGGATGGCAGAGGGACGTTGACATCCTCCCCCGGCTAAAGAGCGCGGGGGATTCCTCACCACGCCACCTTTTTAGGGGTGGTCGCTGATTGGGGTTGACGCTTCGCTGAAGGTTGCCTCCAAATGAGGTCTTACACCCTCTCCACGTCCGTTTATA
>NZ_JAVJRX010000138.1:0-47215 GCF_040219735.1 Coleofasciculus sp. G1-WW12-02
AATTAGGCTTAGAGGCTAGTCCGAACTAGGGAAGTATTCGGAAGTCTGTGCCAGAACTAGGCTCAAACCGAGCTATTCACCGCTTACGTTGTCCAAACTGGCTTGGTCAATCCTTGTCCCTTTTAGGGCAAGGTTGGTGAATTTTATCCTATCTGTAGTTAAATATACACAAAATTGGCAAAAAGCTGCTCATACTTCTGAGTATTACCAAATACTATTAGGATGCAAACAGCAAGCTCTCACGCATTGAATTAATTTGATTGTTGAGGCTGACGGGAGACAGGGAGAGAGTTTTACGGTTTTTGTCAAAACTTATTGCTATTCAATGTAGATGAACAAGAGCTGACTCAATTGCAAAATTTAGGACTATTTTCTCAAGCGATACTACAAGTGATACTAGATAGCAGTAGCCTAGAAAATAAAGATGTTGGATATTAGGAGAAGGGCATCGGAATATTCCGATTAAACTATAGCTAATTCAGTACGGATGAGGAACTCGACTGAATCGTCCTCAAGACCCAAAAATTTTACCCGCCAAAAATAGCCTGTGTAGGGTTGATGCAAAAGGAAGGCACAAGGGCTATCATGTCATAAAAATACGCCCTTCGTGTATGGCAGTAGCCTAATGACTAAGTTATAGTTTTTTCGGTTAGAAGGAGTTTTCATGAAAATAGCACTGGTTAAAGAAATTGAAGTTGGCGAAAATCGGGTCGCCCTGATTCCGGATACTGTTGCCCGTTTAGTCAAACAGGGCTTAGAGATTTGGGTAGAAAATGGTGCGGGAGAGGCATCGTTTTTTAGCGATCGCGCCTACGAAGAAGCAGGGGCTACCTTAGTCTCAGATCCGGGCAAACTCTGGGGTGAAGCCGATGTCATCGTGAAAGTGAGCATTCCCAAAGATGATGAAATCAACCAGATGCGGGAAGGATCGGTATTAATTAGCTTCCTCAACCCCCTGGGTAAGCCAGACGTCGCCCAAAAACTGGCAAACCGCCAGGTGACAGCCTTCAGTATGGAATTGATTCCCCGTACCAGTCGCGCCCAGAGTATGGATGCGCTGTCCTCCCAAGCTGGGGTAGCCGGGTACAAAGCCGTACTGATTGCCGCCGCCGCGTTACCGAAATTCTTCCCCATGTTAACCACAGCAGCGGGAACAATCAAACCCTCAAAAGTATTTATCCTCGGTGCAGGAGTCGCTGGCTTACAAGCGATCGCGACTGCCCGACGCCTGGGTGCTATGGTAGAAGCCTTTGATATTCGTCCGGCGGTTAAGGAAGAAGTGCAAAGTTTAGGGGCGAAGTTTGTCGAGGTAAAAATCCAAGAAGACACCGTTGCTGAAGGCGGTTATGCTAAGGAAATCTCTGACACCGCTAAACAGCGCACCCAAGAGGTGATCGCTGAACACGTCAAGCAAGCCGATGTGGTAATTACCACCGCCCAAGTTCCTGGGAAAAAAGCCCCCTTGCTAGTGACGGAGGAAATGGTACAGCAAATGAATCCAGGTTCGGTGATCGTGGATCTCGCCGCCGAACAAGGTGGAAACTGTGCCGTTACCGAAGCGGGGAAAGATATTGTCCGTCATGGCGTGACGATTATTGGTCCAATGAATGTCCCCTCGTCCATGCCCACCCACGCCAGCCAGATGTATGCCAAGAATATATCAACGTTATTGCAGTACCTGGTAAAAGAGGGACAGTTACAACTCAATTTTGAGGATGATATTGTAGAGAGCACCTGTGTCACCCATGGTGGCGAAATTCGTAATCAGCGGGTCAAAGATGCTCTGTCTCAAATGAGTACAAAAGTATAGGTCATGGTTGATCGTTTTGTCTTTGGCGATGAACCTGTCGCTTGCTCAAAGAAAAGTTAGTATCATGAAGCCCGAAAAAGGAGGAAGGGATGACCACCACATTTATTGCCAGTTTATTTGTCTTCGTGTTAGCTTCCTTTGTTGGTTTTGAAGTGATCAACAAAGTGCCACCCACCCTGCACACTCCCTTGATGTCTGGCGCTAATGCCATTTCCGGTATTGCCGTCATCGGCGCCTTGCTTATCTCCGGATCTAAGGAATGGAATGTCACAGTCATTTTGGGTTTAATTGCTGTGGTGTTAGCCACGGTTAACGTGGTGGGCGGTTTCTTAGTTACGGATCGAATGTTGCAAATGTTTAAAAAATAAGTGAGGTGAGAGCATGACCGAGTTTCTGCCGACTGGGATTGAACTAACCTATTTAGTCGCAACGGGATTATTTATCTTGGGGTTGAAAAAGCTGGGATCACCAGCTACGGCACGCCAAGGAAATGTTTGGGCTTCGGTAGGAATGCTGCTGGCTGTAGTGGCAACTCTGCTTAACCAACAGGTCTTAAATTATCAGATGATTGTGGCAGGGATCGCCCTGGGTTCCGTAATTGGCGTAATCGCCGCCTATAAAGTCGCGATGACTGCCATGCCTCAGATGGTAGGCTTACTGAATGGGTTGGGCGGTGCCGCATCAGCCCTAGTCGCGATCGGGGAATTTTGGCGCTTGCTCAGCACGGGTCAAGGTGTACCCTTAGGGTCTACGATTACCGTGATTCTGGGTGTGTTGATTGGTGGAGTCACGCTCACTGGCAGCTTTGTGGCATTTGGCAAGTTACAGGGGTTGATTACGGGTAAGCCGGTAAAGTTTCCCTTACAGCAACTTTTTAATTCCTTACTCCTGATTAGCTTTTTGGTGTGCAGTGGCTACCTATTAGTCACACCGGAGAATACAACCATCTTTCTGTCGATGGTAGGTATCTCCTCGGTGTTAGGGATTTTCTTTGTCCTGCCGATTGGCGGCGGCGATATGCCTGTAGTGATCTCACTGCTGAACTCGTTTTCTGGGTTAGCGGCGAGCGCGGCGGGTTTTGTCGTGATGAACGATATGCTGATTGTGGCTGGGGCGTTAGTTGGGGCTTCGGGTTTAATCCTGACCAATATTATGTGTAAGGCGATGAACCGTTCCCTACCCAATGTGCTATTTAGTGCCTTTGGTAGCGGTGACGCCAAAGGCGGTGCTGGTGGCGCAGGTGGTGTAGGGGATAAGGTTGTCCATAGCATCGATGCTGAAGAAGGGGCAATGATGTTGGGCTATGCCCGTTCAGTGGTCGTTGTTCCAGGTTATGGTATGGCGGTGGCTCAGGCACAACATACGGTGCGCGAGTTAGCTGATCAGCTTGAAAAACTGGGCGTTGAGGTCAAATACGCCATTCACCCAGTTGCGGGTCGTATGCCGGGACACATGAACGTACTTTTAGCCGAAGCGAATGTCTCTTATGACCAGCTCTATGACATGGATGACATCAATCCTCAGTTTGATAACACGGATGTCGCCCTCGTCATTGGTGCCAATGATGTGGTGAATCCAGCCGCTCGCAGCAATAGCGGTAGTCCGATTTACGGTATGCCGATTCTCGATGTCGATAAGGCGAAACATGCGATCGTGATTAAGCGAAGCATGAGCGCGGGCTTTGCTGGGATTGAAAATGAGCTGTTCTACGGCGATAAGACCATGATGTTGTTTGGTAGCGCCAAGGATATTGTGGCGCAGCTAGTTGCTCAAGTGAAGCAGCTGTGACATCATCCCACACCAAATCAAAGATTCTGGTGTGGGCTTCCAAGCTTCACAACTTGGATTTCCTGGTTTTTCCCGTTCGGCTGACGCTCACGGCGGAAGCCTTGCGGGATTTCGACACTTACCTAGACTCAGACGAGTACATTTGAGTCCCCGGTAGACCGTCTGCACAGGCAGTTTCCATTCCCGCCAGCCCTGCGGTACTGGTTAGTTTGATTTGCGTTGGTTGTTGATGATCGAATTCGATCATCAACTCACACTGCAGCAATTTAAACTCGCTTTGTGAGCAGATGTATCGAATTACATGTCAATTTACCACATTGAGGTTGAGGGAGTCGAGTGTATCCCAACGCCCAATTAAAAATTATGGTGTGGGTCTTATTGCTCCCCCTCTCCCCCCACAATTAGATAAATTCTCAACTCAAGACTCAAAATTTAAACCCTATCCGGAAATATCGGTGGGATAATCAGTATGAACGGCTTCTAGCTTCATGACAATTTTCGGCTTAAGTTTCTCAAGCTCTTGCTTGAGAATTCGTTTACTTAGCTGAGGCTGAGCGCTGGGCATAGCCGCATGGCTAGCATTTGCCCAATCTAGGAGCAGTTTCCGCTGAGTTGAGGCAATGGTGGAGGTCATCACATTGGCGCAGCGTTGGGGTTGAGTCAGGGCAAAGAATAAAATCCGGTAGCTTCCCGATTCTCCTAAAATGCGGATCACTTTCTGACCCATGGCAGTTTTCAGATCCAAATAGCAGGTTAGCCAACGGGCGCCATGTTGCCGATTATGCAATGCTGTAATCCATAACACCATGGGATGAGGAGACATCAGAAACAGGAATTGGTTATAGCGGGTACTAATTCGGCGGTTTTCAATATCGTCCTTCGTCAGCATCACCCAAAGGGTGGCTAACAGTTCTTGACTGGTGCGAATAATATGAGGAAAAACAATCGAGGCTTGGGGTTTGTTTTTGGGCCAAGATGTTTGTAAACAGAGGTCTTCAATGGAACGAGCTGGAGGCTGGGGCGGTTCTTCTACGCGGGATATTTTCGAGAGTACCGCACCAATCCGTTGACCGAGTTGTCGTCCTTGACCAAAACGCTGCTCTAAGGGTTCTAACGTCTGGATGACTTCCTCAATTGTTTGCGGGCGATCGCTCGCCTCTTTTGCCAAACAACTCATCACCAGATTTTCCAAGGCTTTGGGCAATTTCAAATCAGGTTTTGCGGCTTCAAAGGTGCGCGGTGGACTGAAGTGATGGGCTTTGTACCACCCGCCGAAGGAATTGGATTCGCCCACAATCGGCATTTCCCCCGTGAGCATCTCAAACATCATCACACCCAGACTGTAAATATCTGAGCGGTTATCCAGTTCCCGTCCTTCCATTTGCTCGGGGGAACAATAGGCTAACGTCCCCATAAACGAGTGTGTTTGCTCGCTGTTGGACTGGATCAGCTTGGCAATGCCAAAGTCGAGGATTTTTACCAGTTCCCCGAAGGAGGCGTCTTGAACCACGAGAATATTGCTGGGTTTAATATCTCGGTGAATAATTGGGCTAGGTTGCCCTTCGATCACGATCCCCTTATGAGCGCATTGCAGCCCTAAACTAATCTGACGGCTAATATTGAGAAACCGAGGTAAAGGTAGGGTTTGATCGCGAATGATTTCACTTAAGCCATTGCCTTCTAGGAACTCCATGACGTAAAACGAAATATCATTTTCATCCACGCCATAATCCCGGACGCGCACGATATGATTACTTTTTTCCCCAAGTAGCGCACAGATTGTTGCTTCTCGCTCAAAGCGATCGCGCATTTTTTGGTTGAGCAAGGTTTGGGAGATGAATTTGACAGCGACAATAACGCCGCCGAGTAACATATCTTTAGCTTTATAAACTTGACCCATAGCGCCCTGACCTATCAACCCAACGAGTTGATAGCGATTGGCGAGTATGCGACCATGATTAGGGTCTTTTGTCATGATTGGTTTAGTGAGAGCTTGGAGCAGTTGTGAACAATACCTATTTACCAGTTTGACCCAAGCGCAATTCGGCAAGTAGCATCCTCAAGAACTAAACCCAATAACTCACTCGGTTACTCGTTCCATGGTGACTAGCCATAGTTCATCGCTTCGTTGAGCGCTCAACTGGAGCCACACCTGTGGCAAACCGCACAATAAATAACTCAAGAAGTTAAAAATGTCAAGGATGACGTAGAATTTATCGGTCTATCCTGGACTCTATCCTGCTAAGCTAACACACAAAAGCAGGTAAAACGTCGCAGATTTTTAGGGGGGGGTCAAATCCCAGTGAGTGATCTTCACGCTTTATACTTCTGATTATAGGTGACACAGAAAATCGGAGTGACATCCTCCCACACCAAATCAAAGATTATGGTGTGGGCTTCCCAAATCACTTTGAGAACTTCCTGGTTATTCCCTTTCGGGATTTCGCCACTTGCCTAGATTGAGTTACCTCAACCCCCGGTAAATCGGCTGCACAGGCACTTTCTATTCCCGTCTGTCCAACGGTACTGATTAGCTCTATTCCTCGGTTTCTGATGACTTGACCACTAGCTACGTCGCGGTCAGTTTTAAAACCGCAATGGGGACAATCATGCACCCGGTAATCCAAGTCTTTTTTGACTTCACCTTTACATTCAGGACACTCCCCTGAAGTGCCTCTAGCGTCAACAACAGCAAAAAACTTCCCACGCTTCCAACAAACATATTGAGTAATGGTGCGGAATTGACCAAAACCAGCATCAAGAATATGCTTACCCAGCATTCCCTTGGCACTGATTCTATAGTCCAAATTTTCCATGAAAACCATATCACCAGCATCACAAAGGGCGTGAGCTTGTTTGAAATGGAAGTTTTTTCTGGTGTTGTCAATGTGGTGGTGAAGTCGGCCTACCTTGAGTCGTTGTTTTTCATAGTTCTTTGACCGCTTCTTTTTCCAGAGAGCATCTATCAATCAAACACTTACGACTATTACACCAATCTTTTATCTTCCCCAAGGCATAGTTATATGCACGGCGACAGATTTCCATCCACTCAATTAACCGTTGTTCTTGAGTGACATCTGGATAGATTCGGTAACGATAGTTAAGTGTCAGCATAGCTATCTTATAGCGTATTTACTGGATGATAGTGTGCTGTAAAATGTTAATTTAGGTGAACATTGAGTTAACTAAATTAACTTGGGGAAGTCGTGTATCCCATCGCGCTCATCATAGATTACAGCGTGGGTCTTACGACCTCCCTAAACCCCTGCTACAGATAAATTAGATAGGTTATTGCTAATGGTGTACCAGTTAATACGTCTTGTGCTATCCCGGCTGTCGTTCTAGCTTGGCTTCCATTGTGCTGGTCAGATAATGACCCGCCATGATGCTACTGGAGAGGTAGTAGGTATTGTCATCAAGTTGGTGTCGGGTTTCAAAACCACTACGTCTTTGACGATCGCCTAAAACCCAATAGCGTTGAACAATTGATTCTGGAGTGATCCAACCCTCGCCTTCGACACGACCTAAACCACTATGCTGTAAAACAAAGGTATACTGTCGTTCTCCGGCATCAAGACGCCCCCGATACTGGAAAGAAATATCCTCGCGCTCATCGTCGGGAAAAACCAGCTTTGTCACCATCGTAAACCAGTTTTCTCGACCCCAGGCAACAATTGTTTTCCCTCTGACGCTCAGCAGCAATCCATTGCGCTCCAGCCAATTCCCCTGGAGTGTCCATCGTCCTGCCTCCATTAAAAAGGTGTGAGCCACAGCGTTACCCTTTGCCTCTGATTGAATATTGCTTGTTGAATTTTTCCTCAACAGTGACACAATGCCTGACTAAGCAGATTGCCAAAATGGTAGTCATGAGGATAAAAAAGGCAATTATGTTTCAGTATTAAGTGTAGTCCCAAGTGGGCAAGAAACGCTTCATTGTAAATTAATTATTTTAGGATGGCGCGATATTACCCAAAAGTACCCCTTGCTTGGCGCCTGTAACTTGAGGGAGATTCCCGCAAATGCCCAAGTCTCGCCAATAGGCTAAAACGGCAAAGGCGATCGCTTCTTTGAAATCTCCACTCACCCCAGCCTCATCTGTTGTTTGTATGTCCACTGACTGTAACCGGGTTTGTAAGCGCTGTTTGAGATAGAGATTGCGGCTACCCCCACCGCATAAGAATATCTGATCGGGCATCTGGGGCAAAAAGCGACGGTAGCTTTCCTCAATTGAGGCGACGGTGAGTTCTGTCAGGGTTGCCAATAAATCAGCCGGACTCAGGGAATAGGGTTGACTCTGGGCAATACATTGTTGTAAATAATCCCAACCGAACAATTCTCGCCCTGTGGATTTAGGGGGGGCTTGTTGGAAAAAGTCATGAGTTAACCATTGGTTAAGCAAGGCTTGACAAACCGTACCCTGACGCGCCCAGTTCCCGTCTTGGTCATAGGTTTTGCTTCCCTGAGTAAAATGCTGCACCGCTAAATCCAACAGACTATTCCCAGGTCCTGTATCCCAACCGCAGACAGCATCTAACCAATTCCCTTGACAGGGAGGGAGGTAGGTAACATTACCAATTCCGCCGATATTTTGGATACATCGGTGTTGAGTTGGATAGCATAGCAAACAAGCATCAATTTTGGAGACTAGGGGCGCTCCTTGACCCCCAACTGCGATATCAGCAACACGGAAATTACTGATAGTTTTAATCCCTGTGGCGTCAGCAATAACCTCTCCCCGTCCTAACTGAAGACTATATCCCAAAGAAGAGTCGGAGAATCCTGGGACATCATCTCTCCCCTGCTCCCCCGCTCCCCTGCTCCCCTGCATCTTCCTAGGGGGGCGATGGTAAACAGTTTGACCGTGGGAACCGATCAGCGTAGCGGCGGGTGGGTGGTGTTTCTGGATGGCTTGGGCGGCTTGGGCAAATTGTTGGGCGATCGCATCATCTAACACAGCGAGTTCTGCCATAGGTATAGAACCGCCAGCACAGAGATTTAGGATCTGCGATCGCAGTTGTTCCGGGTAGGGGTAAGTCGCTCCCGCCAACAACTTCACGGTTAAATCTGACTCGGAACCAGCAATCTCCACGAAAGCCGCATCAATTCCATCAACTGACGTACCACTTATTAATCCAATGACGCGGGTCATAGTTTTTTCTGGGGGAGGAAGAAGAAAATAGCTACGGTAGGAATCAATAGATTGTACCAAGAGTTGGCATTTCCTCAAAAAACCTCAGCCGTGAGGCTGAGGTCTGTGACATCCGGCTCTTCCGGACTTACTATGCCAAACTGTTAGTTAAAATTACCAAACCCTACGGTCACTCATCGCGATCGCACCCTAACCCTTGCAGCCGTTTCGCTCGTCTCACCCGCACCTGGGTATCGTCACTACCACTAGCGATCAGAATATTTCTCTTCAAAACATTTATATCAACACTATTGAATTTGAATGTTTGGTTTCTCAATGACCGACCCACTTCAATCCCACTTGCATAATTTTCTGCTCGTTTACCCTGATTCGTTAGGGGCCACAGCATCATTCGCCCGTCATCGCCACCACTGGCTAAGTAACAACCCCCATTACTTAAAGCCACAGAGCGCACGGGTTGACCGCCATGACCATTCGACCAGCGATCAAGAATTTCACAAGACTGATTATCCACCAAACAGGATCGCATATTCCATAGAGTAATAGTGCCTTGATTATCAGCAGTTGCCAAAAGATAAGGTTTTAATTTGGCAACATCCATGCTGAATATATAGTCATCTTTTCCCCCTTCCTCTCCTTCTTTGTAGGTCACTTTACGCAGAGAATTATCACCCAAATTCAAAATAACTAACTGATGAAATCGTCCAGCAACTGCTAAATTTTGATTGCCTTGTCCTATAAATTCCAAGTTATAGACAGCGAAGTCAAAGTTTAGCTCCATAATCGGTTGCTTTTCTTCGTTCAATTGTCCTAGAGATTGGTCTAGATCTTGGTAAATATCCCACCCAAGCACCTTACCACTGCCATGACCGCTAAACAGATAACGAGAGTCTTCAGTAAACTCTAATGCTAAGACCCGATCATCTTTTTGAAAAGAAAAAGAATCCATCAATTTTGGTGTTTCTGCCAATAAATTCAATAGTTGGATCTCACCATTTTCTAACCCAGCAGCGACAACATTATTATCTATCGGTTTATAACGAATAACGCGCACGGCTTTTCCCGTATCGGCAATTTCCTCTACTTCTGGATTAGCAACAGGATTAAAAAAGCCATCAACTCGCCATTTAATTAAAGTTTCATCACTGGAACCACTAACGACATTCTGGCTCATGCCATTAAATTGCACGGAATTAACTGCCGCTTGGTGTCCAAACAACTTGTTATTGGGATTGAGCCAAGATAGCCACCAGATGAAATATAAAAGCAAAACTCCTCCACCCAAAACTAACCAAGCCGGAAGAATTGGATAAACATCCAGTCTTAACACTTGACTAGTGGGATTGGTATTTCCTAAACGCTGATCCGATAACATCGCCACCGCTTCTAAAGATAGCCGCTTGGTTCCACCCCATAAATGGCGTCGGGCTTGAACTCTAGTCGCTGCTTGAGCCGTTTGACCTGGATTCAATTCTGCGGGTTTATCCGGCAATTCTAAGGTACATTCCTGTTTGTCTTCACCTTGAATTTCAACACTGACTTGCTGCTGAAGATTGCTATGATTATCAAATTCCAATGTGTAGGTAACCGGGAAACTACGCCAGTTGGGTAACCAGGTGCGTTTGGCTGGAATTTGTTGCTGCTTGGGAGTGGCGCTAAATTTAACCAATCCCATAGGTAAAACTTCTAGGATACCTTCCACTTGGGCAGGAGTTCCATGACGATGAGTCGCCGCGATCGCAAAAGGATAAATCCGGCTGGGGGCTTGGGGAATGTCAGGAATTTGGCAGATAAATGTTTCGGTTGCTTGTCCGCCAGGAGGTAGGTGTAACTGGCGTTCAGTTCCATCCACAATCCAGGTTGGATCTAAGCCCGAAAACTTCAAAGTAACATCAGTTTCAAGTTGACTGGGATTATAAACCCGTACCGGGATTTCCTGCTGATTTGCTGGATACTCTTGAAACTCCCCCACTGGCAGATCCAATTTTAACGGAATCGAACCCGTACCTTGTTCTAAAATTAAACGCAGGACTTCTCTGTCTTCATCTGGAAGTTCCATGGAGAAGACACGCACCGTTAGGTTCATTAGTCCGACAAACCCTGGTACAGGATTATCCACAATCGTCACCTGAAAATGGGTGACATCACCGGGAGGCTTTTTGGTACTCACTTCTGGGGAGATAATGTACCAATCCGGAAGGCGATCAACCTCAACTCCAGCCGCCATGACTTCCACCTGAAAACTGGCAAAGCGATCGCTATCATTCACCACCATAACTTCAAACGCAGCAGGTAGACCTCCGGGCTTAAATCTAATTTGTTTTGGGGAAACAGTCGTATCAATTAAATTATCTGCCATTATTTTTTCCTTACTCCTGAAACTCCCCTAGTTTTCCTATTAAGCAGTTCCCTCATCAACACCCTAGATCAACTTATCAAACAGATCATCTCGACGCGATTTATCCGGCGGTTTTGATGGCTTGGAGGGGTGGGAAGGAGTTGATGTAACAACTTTTGGCAGTGGCTGCTGTCCCCAGGTTAGCTGTCGGCGACGCCAAGCCGTATACAAAATGTTAATCCCTATTTCCTGTGCTGTACGGATTGCTTCACGGGAGGTAAGTCGCTTTTCATTGATTCCCCACGCGCCTGATAAGTTACCTAGCGCGACGATAATTCCGCCACCGCTTAAGATTTGAATCGGCTTTCTATTGATAGTAGGTGCCGCAGCAAAGAGAAAGGGTTGAGTCCGAAGTAAGTCGTGGCGGTCTAATTTTTCCAGTGGAGTTAACAGAACTCCCAAACTTTGGGCAAACTCTTGGAATCGACCCGCGATCGAATTCTTGCGTCTGGCTAACTCTGTCGCAATCATCTCTCGTTCACTTACAATATCTTGTCGGCATTGCTTTAATCTTGTATCTGTATCAATATTTGGAGTGTTATCGATTTGAGTTAATGCCTGTTCGAGTTCGTGGTAAAGTTGGCTCAGGTCTTTTATTGCATTGCCTTGCCTCCAATGTTTCAAGTCTGACGACGCTTCTACTAAAAGTGTGCCTCCTGCCTTTAAATACTGTCGCAGAACCTCAAATTCAGATTCTCCTAATACATGGACTTGGCGATCCGCCATGAAAAATAAATCATATTCTAAAATATTTTGTAGCTCTGCCAATTGTAAACTGAATTGTCCAATTTCATCACCCCCCTGCAGGGCTGGATAAAGTCCAGAAGTTGATTGTAGAAGATAGGAGAGATTCGATAAAATACGCTCATGTTCATGGTTATCAACGGCTAGCCCTTTGTACATGGCAACTTGAACAACCGCCTGAGGTCGCGCTTGTGGCTGGAGACGGTAGCGCAAGTCCAACTGGTTATAGCTAGGGGAGAAAACATGGACTGGGACTTCAAGTTTAAATTTTCCAGCTTTAAGGAGAATCCGGCACAATTCGACGTCCCCTTCAGTGGGTGGACTCGTCTTCTCATCAATCCGAAATGTTTCGATGATTCTATCTGTGGTTCTACGGGTGCGTAATTCTTCGGGATCTCTAAATTTAACTACCAAATAAACCATCAAGGGTTTTTCTGGCGTCGCTTCTGAAGAAATCCGGTAGGACATGGGTTCAGGCACTACGATAAAATTGCCAAATAAATCAATGGCAATTCCCGGTTGAATTTCGACCCAACGTTCATCTCGGTATTTTGCCACAACATCAGCGGGTGCGGGAACGATATGTACCCCCAAACCGAATACAATTCCTGGCTGATGCAGAGATTGGTAATAGGTTCTACGATACTGACGGTGATATTGGTGCGCTAACTGCCAACGTTGGGCATCAATGAGTAAGCCATCTGTGACATGGAGACGCTCAAATTGTTGGATAGAAGGTGGAGGAAAATGGTTAGTCATTTGTCATTTGTTATTTGTTATTTGTTATTTGTCATTCAACATAGAGTTCATAGGTACAAAATGCGGGTTTTTCTTGTTGAATAATTTGATGAACTAATAATTCATCAATTTGAGTCGGGGGATCAGGACGCAGTCGCACAATGAAATGATAAGGTTGTCCGCCGCCGATAAGGGAGTCTTGATTTAGGCGCGTGTTTCCCATAATAAATCCCTGACCAAAAACTTCTTGAATACAAATATGCCTTTGATGTTCTGGGAGATGATCATCTAAAGGTAAGTCAGTAAATAGATGCAAGTAGAATCGTAGTCCCCTGCGCGTACCCCGCCAGCGATAAATCTCCATCGCCTGACGAATCAGATAGCGCTGTCGCTGTAGGCTTAAGGCGGGGTTAAGCTGCCAACCGACCCAATGGGCTAGAAAGGGTAGAAGTGTCTCTGGTGTCATTAAGGGGTCGAGATACGCCCATAAAGCATCCAGGGATTGTACTGTCGGTTCAAAGGCTTGCTCGAAAATTTTCAGCAAGCGACCCATAAAATCTACTTCTCGATAGATTTCAGGTAAAAAGTTTAGATATAAGCTGTGAGGGCGAACATAAAGATTAAAGCTAGCTGATTCAACATGTTTGTTCCCCGTTACCGATTGGCTGTAGTAGACATAAATCTGACCGCGATAATCGAGACGGTGAGAGGGTTGAGCATCTCCTACCTGATTAGACTCAAAGAAATCGGCTGGCATATAAAAGCGAATGACAGCTTCCATGAGTCCACCGGGACGGAGTTCCCGCCCTTCCATACCCAAACGATACCATTGGGAAGGAAAATCTCCCTGGATTTGAATATCCAAGTGTAAGGTATGGTTGCTTAGATTTTCTAGTTCCAGCAGGAGTTCACTGGGTTCTCCGGGGTAGAGGGTAAGATAGCAACCGCGACGTTCTGTTTGCCGAGTTGCTTGGCTGAGCAAAGGCGCTTCTAACTCGCTCGACCCCCCAATGGACTGAGGGGTGACCTCTGGCAACTGCATGGGAGTCAGTTGCAGACGTAAGGGTAATATATCGCGAGCTTGTGTCATTTGTCATTTGTCAAGGGAACGGGGAACAGGGAACAGGGGAAGTAACTGTAACCAAAAAGTTGGACACCTCTGGACATTGTTGGATATTTTGTCCAGGTGTTGTTGTGTTATAATGAACGCAAGCGAAAACCAAGCTAAAAATCTTAGGGCTTGAGACCCCGTAACAAAGCTTTTAAGAGTAGCGCACCTGTAATAAGGCGGTTGAGAAATCCAGCATACCTTAATGGCGCTGAAAATAACGGATTAAAGCAGCAAAGTTTCTCAAATTACTACAATTACAGACTTTGAGTAGGGCGAGTTTCGTCCGATTTTAAGCCTGTGGACT
This sequence comes from Coleofasciculus sp. G1-WW12-02, assembly GCF_040219735.1. NCBI lineage: Bacteria > Bacillati > Cyanobacteriota > Cyanophyceae > Coleofasciculales > Coleofasciculaceae > Coleofasciculus > Coleofasciculus sp. G1-WW12-02. The sequence goes on from NZ_JAVJRX010000138.1 coordinate 14,043, forward strand.
GGTTGAGTGCCGACACCGAAGCGAGTGAAACAGGAAGCAATCCGGATAATGTCTAACAAGATCCAATGTTGTCTAGCTTTGTCCAAGTGTTGTAGAACGGAACACAATAACTCAAAACCATGTCCGACTAGCGCGTTGGATCAAATCGGGGCGGGTGCTTTGTTAAGTTAGGGGTTTTCTAGTGAACATTATCGGTAAAACCCGCCCCGACAAAAAAATTCTAAGGAATTAAGTTGATCACATGACCAGAGCGTAATCGATTATTGTGCCATGAACAGATTAAACCCAAAGGACCGGGGTCAATAACAGGGGTTCGTGGTAAGGTTCGCATCCACTTTTGTCCCTGACTCCGTAATTCAAACAGTTGTACAGCGCCTAAATACTGTACACCAGGCACGCTTTGTAATATAGTCACAATATCAGATGAGTAAACGGGGCGACCAAATGACCACCCTTTACCCTCTGAACCGCCGATCAGAGGATTGAGAAAGCGATACAATGCGGTTTGTAATTTCAATAGTATTTCTTGTTGAGCGCGGGGATTATTATAAGCTGGATCGAGAGCAACTTCAGTTTGTACCGCAACCCCGACGTAATCAGGTTGGCTACAGAGGATTTCTACACCCAGTAATCGTCGTTCGTCGAGATAACTCAGCACTCGCTCGGTGAGTTGGGGAGTCAGGGTTAATAAGTCTGGGTCAATTCCTTCACCTCGCTCAATACCATCGGTATTGGCGTTTGGTACAAGCAGCAGACGCACTCTTCCAGCTTCTTCTTTACGAATTGGCGATAAGCATAACGTGCGAGCAATGGAACCGCTTCCTGCTTCCATGGCTAAGTATTCAAAGTCTTCGGGAGTGACGGCGCGATCGCGGGTTCGTAGGAGTCGTGGTACACGGATCACGGCTTCTTCTAAGGATTCAGCATCAGCGCCATTCCGGGCGGAGGAATGGTTGATCACGTTAGCTACATAAGGAACGGCGGATTTGAGGACTTGAATCGCGCCCCGTTGAACGTTACCCTGTTGTCCACCTCCAATGCGATAGGCGACCATTTGAATCACAGCACCTCTAGGGGGAACCGCCCCATATTGACGTTCCATTGACTGCATCGCAGCGATATCCCGCCGTTCTACCACGCCAGTTCTACCATTGACTAAATTGAGCATTTCCGACGGTACTCTCTGAGACTGGGAACGCCACCACGTCTGTTCTCGCAGTTGAGAAGGTTCTCGTAATAGGGGACCAAATTGAACGGTTCCGGTAATCGCATCAATGGTATAGTGCAGGTCTTCTGGACCTGAATCGGCAAAATCATTGACTTCTTGCCATATTTGTGGTAATCCTCCAGGCGGAATCACCAGAATATGTTCCTCATCCCGTCGGGGTAAAATTCCCCGTCCTTGTAATTGAAAGGTTTGACCGGGGGTTCCGTCACTTTCGCCGAGGATTTCATTCCGAATCGTGGTACATTGGGTGACTTCGACTGTACCGCCAATCGAACGGACATCTAAACCAACAATTCGCGGGGAACGAATATAACCGGGTTGATTGAAGCGAGGTTCGGTGTAAATACAGCGCAGCCAGCGTCCCTGATAGGTAACAAATTGGGTAACCGGTAAACGCAGGGGTAAATGCAAGACAACATCCGCCCCTTGTAAAGGATCGCCTCCCTGCTGAATCAGTTCACTAAAACTGAATCCTTTGGTGCTATCATCGGCTTCTCGCAGCAGGATAGGTTCCCAAAACATACCATTCCAGGCTTGCCAAAGGCGGGGTGGATCTTCGGGATTAATCCCGGTGGAGGTAGCGGCTTCACCTTTGATCCGCAGGGCGATAACATTGCCTTCAATGGGTTGATCCCCCTCAAAGACGATATAAAAGCAATTTCCCGTTTGGGGTTGTTCATTAAAAATCGATAACTCCAAGCCTTGCCACTCTCCCCTGGGTCGCTGAGTCCAAGTTCCCACGAAGCGATCGCGCAGGATTTGGGGTTGATCTTCATCGGTGTCGGAGGTGAGAAAATGGCGGATACTCGGTTTAGCAATCACCAGGGAGCGATCGGTGCTAAAAATAATCGCATCGTCGGTTTGGGTTCGTACCGTCGCCACTTCTGTTCCCAATGGAATCGTGTAGGATTCAGGTAGCGCCGCACTCAGATAAAACGTCTGTTGGGTTTGCGCCGGGGTTGGGGCTTGTAGGCGAATCCCCAGTAATTCCAGAAAGGTAACATAGTTACGGCGGGGGACTTGATTGAACCGCAGCAACATTTGGTCAGTTAACCAAGCGAACAGTTCAATCAGCGTGATTCCGGGATCACTGGGGTTATAATTCGTCCACTCTGGACAGTAGCGGGGAATGCGGAGGATACACTCTTCCACCAAATCCTGAAACGTGCGATCGTCGAGATCTGATTTTGGTAAATTCGGTAAAAAATCAAATTCCATAATTTGTCATTCGTTTATGTCATTTGTCATTCATCATTCGTCCTATGTCAGCGGTACACCCAACTGTAGGGGCGCAAGGCTTGCGCCCTTAATCATGTAAAGGCTTGCGCCCTTAATCATGTAAAGGCTTGCGCCCTTAATCATGTACCTCACAACACTGATAAACGCTATAATTCACCCAAAAACGTACCACAACTTACAAAATCATTCCTGTTGTAGAGACGTTGCATGCAACGTCTCTACAGATTGTCACCACTAACGGCTAAACCCTGACCAACTACTCCCCAGAGGGCTGGAGATAGAACGGATAAACCAGACTCCGAGTATCATGGGAGTCTTTCGGATGATATTCAATAGTAATATTGACCCGACCGCGAATCGGGTCAGGTTCTGTATAAACGCCATCTAGTACAATCCGAGGTTCCCACATTTTTATGGCTTCCTCCACATAAACTCGGATCAGCAAAAGAGTTTGGGTATTCATCGGCGCAAAGGCAAGTTCAGACAGGCGCGAGCCAAAATTTTGTCGGTAGACTCGTTCCCCCACCTTTGTTCCCAGAATAAGCCCAATCGATTCTTCGAGGTTCCGGATATCGGAACTGAGTTGCAGGCTTCCTTGTAAGTTTCCCCGTAATGGGAATGATAGTCCCCTACCCAGATAAGAGCGGGGCTGATTATTTGTAATGTCTGCCATTTTTATAAATTTAGCGCGTTAGGATCAGTGCTACCTTATCAGGGTCTCAAGAATTCAGCTTATTCGCCAAAACCTGAGTCCAGTTAAAGCTATGGAAGTTCATAATTCAGTCATAGGGGCAGAATTTGCACTCAAAAATTATGGAGTTGTTTTGCTCAAAGGAGTCCTCGATACGGCTCAACTTTCCCTTGTTGCTCGATCCGCCACTCAATGTTTTTCTAGCATAGAACAGATTCTTCATGAGCAGGGCATCGAACAGGTCAGTGATTATCTTCCTTTCTACTATTTATTTAATGCCAGCTCCACCTCCGTTAGTCTGTTTGCCCTTGATGATTATCAAGTAACCCGTGCTTTCGAGACGATTTCTCACCAGATGCTGTCTATTTTAGTCAATTCTTTAGCTTATCAGATTTTAGCCCAGATGATGGATAACTCCCTTTTATTTAACCTTTCTCAATCTTGGGTCAGGAAACAGTATGCTCTCTCACACTATCATCCCTTGCATACCCCCCATAGCTGGCATCAAGATGGGGCTTTAGGAGTTACTTTTAACCCTTTGTCGGATAGCAGTAATGACTATATCAGTGAACCGTTAACACCCCTAATTACCTGCTGGATACCGCTGACAGACTGTGGACGAAATCGCCCAAGTCTTCAGTTGATCAGGCGAAATCTAGATCAGCTTCTCCATTATGACTGTTTAAATGAAGTTAAACTCAGACAACGTTTTGCACCCGATGAGTTTTGGTCACCAGAAATGACCCTGGGAGATGTTCTGATTTTCCTCAATGGCACGCTTCACAAAACTTATGTTACTGAAGCGATGACTCAGGATCGAATTAGCGTTGAATTGCGTGTAATGAGTGCTAACAAAATTCCCAAATGGATGAATCAGAATGTATTTATCCCGTTAAAAGAATAATCTCTTCAGAGAACAGTGACTTGAAATTGTCCAGGATTCATAATTTTAATCACACCGCCCCAACTACAGTTACAAACAGCAAAATCAGGGAGTGCCGGTATATTATTAATCTTTGTTTTAATTGCCCCAGGCTTCCAGGGACCAACTGGAACAGGAATACAGGGCATAGGAGTTAATACCCCTAAAGCTGCTGCTGTTGCTGATGCCACGGCTGGATTGGCTATAGAGATACACATCCCAAAAGGTGGTATATTGGCGATTGGAGCAAAGTCCATAATTGTAGCCGCTAACCTACCTTTCACTGATACAGGTGGCCCTTTGGGAATCACAATTAACGAACTGGGTGCTACTCCAAAGGGAATACATTGGAGTGTTGCCCCCATACAAGTTTGCAACGGCATTGTTTATTCCTTTTTTCGATTTTTTGCTTGTTTATGTCAAGTATCCTTCTCATATTTTTTAGCCTAAGCTAACGGTTGGAGCTGACACAGTAATCGCCGCCTTACCCCGTACTGATGTTGTCATGCCACTCAAGTTAGTCATGGATAGGGAATCAATATTAATTCCTGCTGGACTGAGTTCTATCTTGTTACCACCTTGTTTGATGATAATGCTCATTGGTGACATTTCTATAGTGCTGCCGCCTACTCTTAAAGTAATATTCTGTGGAGCTTCTACATTAATGGTTCCCGTTGATTGCATTGTAATATTCCTGCCTTGATCTTTCATTTCATAAGTATGTCCTCCTTGAGTTTTTATGATAATTTTCTTATTCTGATCATCTAAACGTACTTGATTACCATTTTTAGTTTTCGCTTCGATAAATTTATCACTATCATTTAAATATAAATGATGACCATATACTGTATCCAGATAAACCCCTTTTTTACTGCTGCCTTTATCCTCTTCAACAAACTGTAACGTATGACCCGTGCGAGTTTTCAATGTCCGGAGTCTAACTTTACCATCCACCACACTATTCGTCACGGGTTCTGGCGGTTTATCCTTACCATTCCACACTCCGCCAATGACATAAGGATGATGAATATCCCCATGTTCAAACGCCACTAACACCTCATCATTAATTTCTGGCAAACAGTCAAATCCTCGATTTGTACCCGCACCTGTTCCCACAACACGCGCCCAATAACTGGCATGTTTTTCGGTCAAAGTAGGAAACTTGACTCTGACTCTCCCCCAACTATTCGGATCATTGTTATCAGTAACAATGCCTACGAGTAGTGTTTGTCCTGGTTGAAAAGGGGCTTCGTGGGATAGCAGAGGGGGAAAATTATCCCCGCGTAATCCCCGTATCGTGAACTCTGTGGTGTAAACTCGTTCCTCGAATAGATGACGGGTTTCTGTAACGTAATACTTTCCGCTATACTTACCTATATCCTTCAATTTGATGACTCGCCCTGGTCGAATTTTGGGGTTTCCTTCAGCTTTCGCATCAGCCTGAACAAATTCTCCCCCTAATTCATCACAAATAGCTTGAGCAATAGTTCTCGCTTCAGGTGCATTGAAGACAGGTTGGTCTACTAAAATCATCTTGGGTGTGGGGGGCTTTCCTTTAAAACTGGTACTGGTTTTCGCACCGTCCCCGTAATCATTTTTAGTATGAACCTGTCCTCGATTCGCGGTTTCTACAATCGGTAGTTTTTGACTATAGTCCCAGCCTCGGACTTCAACTTCACTGACTTGTTCTGCACTACTGACTCTAACCTGAAAACTATGAACATCTTGAAGCCATTTCAGTTTTAGAGATTCATCGACTTTGGGTTTGCGGAAGTTTAATTTCCCATCTTGAACAAAGAACTCAAAGCCGTTGCGGGCGGCGCGTTCTCGTAAGAATTCGAGATTGGTCTGATTTTCTTGAAAAACATAGCCATTCGACCCATTGATATCTCCATAGCCATAAGGTCCCCCCGTCTCATCAATCTGACCTGTGGGTATCCCGACTTCCCCAGCAATTTTTTTCACAATATCGGTATCGGTCATGTTCTGAAACGAACGATTATATCGCCCTCGCCACAGTCGATGGGAAATATCATATCCGCGAATAATCATTGGCGCTTCGGAGTCACGGGTAAAGTTACACTCCATCGCCGTGATTTCCCCTTCGAGGATGTAATCTTTCTCTTGCGCTTCAAACTCTCGGGCTGCGGTGGTACTTGAAACGAAACCTATCTTAATCGTTTTGCCAATTTCAAATAAGTCACTATGTCGCCAGGTTTGATCCTCCGTGCGCCCAGGAAAGTAATCATTCTTAATCACTAAGGTGAACATTCCAGGAAGATGGAGGCTTTCTTCCAAAGCGATTTCAATAATGTCGTTAAGTAACGCTTCAGAAGCTAACTGACCATCAATTTTTAAAATCGGTTCAGCTACATAAGTGACATCCATGGCGACCTCTAGAATGGAGACTTGGCACACAGTTGTGCCGCTTGCTGGGGATTTACCCAGGGTGAATTGATGTGAGACGGGGGCAATTTAGGTAGAAAGCAGGGGCTTGGGTAATTGAGTTTCTCGTTTTTTGCTGACCTGTTTCTCTTGCCTTAGTTTTACATTTTGTAAACAAATAGGAATAGTGCATTTAAGATGAATGTAGCATTCATCTGTAAAAATTCAACAGGTGACTCTTATAAAAGGTCTGAAGTGACCTAAACTGTTGTATTATCGGTGATTGATCGGGACGGGTTAATGGGTGCGATCGCGCAATCTGAGATCTGTGTAGTTATCCTAACAGATGAATAGTCCCCAAGGGAAAAACCTGTGTAATAAATTGCTAAGTTTTGATAACCTAGCGTAAAGCGGCTCCAAATACAAAATGTCTTAAACAGGTAAGACACGTACACACCCACTACACTAGCGCCCACTACTCTGACGCTGGTTCCCACTCGGTTGGGGCGTTCCCATTCCCGGTTGAGAAACAGACTCATCAATCTCTTCCAAGGTCAGATTAATCGAAACTCGCACAGGTGTCCCATCTGGCAGAAACATGGTCAGGTTATAATCAACTTTTGTAACAAAACAACGAATATACTCCTGGGAACCCCAGGTAAACACATAAGTGGGAGGACGTTTTTCCTTCCCTTCCCCCGACTCGGCAAAATTCACCGCTTTCTCAAAGGGTTTCAGATAGCGGAGAACACTCTCACCTGTCTCATAAGTATCAAAAATAATGTCGTTAATCGAGAGGGTAACGGGTTCAGGATAAGCAAAGTTAACCTTGGGTAATCCTCGACCCGTTCGCGCTCCGCTACTTTTTGTTAAATTAATTTGCTGGCTAAACGCCAACTGGCTGGGGTTGAACATGAAATCAATTGTTCCCCCACCATCTGTGGAAATAAGCTGGGCTTTAACAAGTTGTGACATGACTGATTACCTCTGACTCAGTTTTGCCGGCAATTGTCAATGGCTTCACCTCGTCTTACGCTGAGTTTTCCAGAATGACTCTTACTGACTAAGCTGTCATGCATTTAAATTGGGTATTAGTAGCGAGCAAGATGCTCGCACTACAATGCTTTCGCCATTATTGACATTAAGGTTTAAATGCCGAACAGCTTACTCTACCAGAGGGTTCAGAAAAGGGCTTGCCAGTGTTTAGGGTGAGCAGCCAATCTTCTGCCAGGATTGTTTCCTCTACCCTACCTAAATCAAGATACCATCTAGGGACTGCGCTCAACTTTTGTTGAATTAAAGTTTTGCTCGATTATTTTAAGTTTTGTTAAAATGTTTCGGTGGAACATCTCTAAGGTTGTGATACTGTTGTGTCCAATAATTTCACGTAAGCAATGGGGATGACAAGGGGCCAAAATACCGTGGCGATGCCAACGGTGAGGAAAGATAAGACTTTTTGCTGAGGAGATAGTCCCGCTCCTTTTTTGAGAAAGCGTAACCAAGCTGCCGATAAATAAAGCGCAACCAATACGTAAAGACTAACAAGCAAAAGTTTCATATTCAAACTCCAGGTATGAATCCAAACAAGTATTCAAAATCTAAGTAATTATATCAGATGTCTATCAACTTGGCTAATCATTACTTGATTGTAAAGTATAGCTGGATAAGTTATGAAATAGCCATCATGGCTGGGTCTGGTTTCCCGCCTCATCTTTCTTCACAAATCATTGGGATTGGCTCTATTAATGTATTCTGTGTTACTAATCTGGAATCCGGGCAGTATTCAGTTTGTTAGGTACAGTCTTTTTGATCCATACTCCTAATCTTTTTAAACTGGTTCAGCAGAACCTTTCGACGGCTTTGATACGGTAGCGTTTAATAGCTTGGCGTAAGCAATGGGGAGGACAAGGGGCCAAAATACCGTGGCGATGCCAATGGTGAGTAACGATAAGAGGTTTTGCTGAGCAGACAGTCCTGTGCCTTGTTTGAAAAAGCGGAACCAAGCGACCAATAAATAAAGCGAAACAAGGGTATATAGAGTGATAAGCCAAAGGTTCATAGAAAAACTCAATATGTAGATGAAACTCGATGAATCAGATTCTAGATTTTGAGAGATATCTGATTTGTTTTGAACGTTCAGATTATCCTTGATTGTCTAGAGGTATTTTGTGTTACATGTCTTTAACTCCAGTGATATTCAGAGGGCAAAGTTGTGAGGGATTGAGGGGGGAACTGTGATAATTCTCCTGAAATACGATGATGAAGATCACAGTCAAATCCGGGTTACCTATCTTCTTTATCATCTAGTCCAAGAAAGCAGAAATAACTGAACAGTCTAACATCTCCCCCAGCTCCCAGACGCGCTTTTGAAGCGTCTCTACATGCTCCCTCTGCTCCCGCTGCTTCATCGCTGATTTTAAAGTTTAACCACCTGATTGAAAATGGTGTTTTGAGTTAAAATGGTAGACTCGAAGGGTGATCGCTCTGACTATTCCCCCATATCGTGATCCGATTTTAGACTTGAGATTGTAGCCGCTGTGCGGATGGGGAAAAGACGGGTTTGCTTGAAATGTTATTGGTGTTATCTCGATTGCACGCCTAAATCCGCTCCAATAAGCGCTTGATGGGTTTATTCCCAAGCGCAATTAATCATTCATACTGGATAGTTTAAACGTCAGAAATTCCGATGAACATAACCTGGAATATTTCTCCGTTAGGACGATATTTTTTCAACGTCTTAGCCCTGACGCTAATTTATATCGCCACTGCTCAAATTTTTAGCCGTCAGGATATTATCCCCCTTCTCTGGATTCCCGCCGGAATTAGTCAAGCCGCCCTGTTGTTACTGGGGCGCAATCTTTGGCTGGGTGTCGCTTTGGGAGAATTGTCTCGGGCTTTATTGATCGGAATTCCGGGAACTGTTGCGATCGCCTCCTGTTTAGGCTGTACCCTACAAGCTTGGGGGGGTGTGACGTTGGTTCAATTCTGGGATATGCATCCAGGGTTAAACCGTCGCCGGGATGTGGTTAAATTCCTGGTGGGTATGGTTCTATTATCTTCCCTGGTGAGTCCCACTATCCGTTTGCTGGGTGAACGATTAGGGAGTGAAGGGAGTTCAGGGGATTGGCTGCTGTTGTGGTTGAGTAACGCCATGGGACTTTTAATTGTTACACCTGTATTGTTAACTCTGGGTTATTCAATGATCCACTCAGGGGAGACAGGGGGACAGGATGAGAACAAGGGGGTTCTGGAGTTCATTCAAAACCTCGGTTTGGGCGGGTTTAGCAACATTCGGGTGACAACAAATGAGAATAGTCAAACCCACCCCTACACATTCAATACTCAACAATCAACATTCAGTCAGGGCGGGTTTTGTACAAACGTTACTATCAATAGCGAAAAGAAAGTCTCATTACCCGCCCCTAGAAACCATTCCCTGGAAGGTTGTGAAGGATCAACAATCATTTTGCAGGTTGGAGTCTGGCTGATTGGATTGGGAATAATGAGTGGTTTGGTGTTTGGTGTCTTCTCCAATTCCGCGATAGTCGTAACCGAAGATAGTATAACCGCTTCTAATCCAATGGGAGTCCAATTTCATCAAAAACTTGCCACTCAGTTAACAGAGTTGTTGTATCAGTCTCTAGGTCAGGCTGACTTAAAGTATTTACTATTTCCTTTCATCTTATGGGCAGCCCTGCAATGGGGTCAACAGATAACCGCATTGGGTATCATGGTTGTGGCAAGTGTTGCCTTTTGGCAATCAGCTGAGGCGTTTGAATCGCTTAATTGGGTTATTGTATCTCAAGATGGGTTTATCGCCGTTTTTGCTATCACCGCCCTCATTGTCGCCGCTACGATAACCGATCGCGCCACCGCTTACCAGGAATTGTGCGATCGCGAAACTCATTCTCGCCATATCTTTGCACGTCTCCAACAAACCTTTGAGGAACGAACCGCCGCCCTGAAAGCTGCTAATCGCCAACTTTTGGCGGAAGTGGTGGAACAAAAGCGGATGGAGAAGGCGCTGCGAAAAAATGATCAACGCCTCTCCCTGTTGGTTAAACAAACTCCCCTGGCGGTAATTGAATGGAATACGGATGGGGAAATTGTTGATTGGAATCCCGCCGCTGAAACCATTTTTGGCTATCATCGGGACGAAGCTTTGGGTCATCCTTCCACTCTAATTGTGCCACTGGCTGCCCAAGCCCAAATTAAACAAATTAAAGCCAGACTTTGGTACGACAAACAAGTTGCTCGTTCCTGTAATCAGAATATCACTAAAGATGGCAGAACGATTGTTTGCGAATGGTATAATACTCCTCTAATTGATAACCACGGTAACCTCTTGGGTATCGCCTCTATGGCATTGGATATTACCCAACGCCAGGAAACCCAAACTGCTTTACGGGAGAGTGAGGAACGGTTTGCCCTAGCGATTCAAGCCAATGATAGTGGACTCTTTGATATTAACGTTAAAACCAATACCTACTATTATTCCCCCCAATTTCTCCATTTAATTGGCTATCCCGAAAATTACGATAGTCCCAGCTTTGATGAATTGATAGCGCGGGTTCCTCCAGAGGATCACTCTAGGGTCAAAACCACGATGGAGCAACTTTTTAGCGGCGAACTTTCCCAATGGAAATTAGAGTTTCGCATGGTACACACTGATGGATCAACCCCTTGGTTTTTATCCCGCGGATTGGTACTACGGGATAAACAGGGTAAGGTGACACGAATTGTCGGGACGCATACTGATATTAGCGATCGCAAACAAGCAGAAGCGGCGTTACTCGATAGAGAGGAACAATTCCGCCAACTCGCAGAAAATATTCGGGAAGTGTTCTTTTTAACCACGCCCGATTTAAGCCGCATGTTTTATCTGAGTCCAGCTTATGAGGAAGTCTGGGGACGTTCCCGCGAAAGTCTTTACGATCAGCCGATGACCTGGTTAGATAATATTCATCCCTATGATCGCGATCGCGTTGCAGAAGCTTTAGGCAAACAACTGCAAGGGGAACAAGACTTTGAAGAAGAATACCGCATTTTACGCCCCGACGGGAGTGAACGTTGGGTTTGGGTGCGGACGTTTCGGGTGTTCAACGAAACGGGTAAAATGAACCGCATTGCTGGGATTGCCGAAGATATCACTGAACGCAAACATTCCGAAGCCGAATTGCGTCGCCAAACCCTACAACGGCAACTCTTTGCCGAAATTACGCTCAAGATTCGCCAATCCTTACAACTGGATGCTATCCTGCAAACTACAGTAACCGAAGTGCGCCGGATCTTGCAAGTTGATCGGGTAGTAATCTACCAACTCAACGCCGATGGAACGGGGGTAATCATGACTGAAGCCGTGGTTCCTGGCTGGACACCGATTCAAGGACAGGAGATTTACGATCCCTGTTTTCGGGAAGGCTATTTAGAACAATATCGCCAAGGACGTATTCGCGCGATCGAAGATCTCTACCAAGCCAACCTGGAACCCTGCCATATCAAACTCTTAAAACCCTTTGGCGTCAGAGCCTATTTAGTTGTTCCTATTTTACAACGAGACAACCTCTGGGGTCTATTAATTGCCCATCAATGTAGTGGTCCGCGACAGTGGGAAATGTTTGAAATTGAACTGTTGAGTCAACTAGCGGATCAGGTAGGAATTGCCCTCGCCCAGAGTCAACTTTTAGAAGAACAAACCCGAATTAGTCAACAATTAGCCGAAAAGAATCTCCACCTGGAACAAGCCCGCCAAGAAGCCGAATCCGCCAATAATGCCAAAAGCGAATTTTTGGCAAATATGAGTCATGAACTCCGCACACCCCTCAACGGTATTTTAGGCTATGTCCAAGTGCTCAAACGCGAACCCCATCCTACCGCCAAGCAACAGCAAGGACTGAGTATCATTCAACAGTGTGGCGAACATCTGTTAACCCTACTTAACGATATCTTAGACCTGTCTAAAATTGAAGCCCGGAAAATGGACTTATGTTTAAGCGAGTTTCAGTTCCCCCATTTTCTGGAGGGAATTATTGAAATGGTTCGCATCCGGGCTGACGAAAAAGCCATTGCCTTTCACTATGAACCCCTCTCCCCCCTACCTAAAATTGTCCGGGGTGATGAAAAACGACTGCGACAAGTGCTAATTAATCTGTTGGGGAATGCAATTAAATTTACGGATCAGGGGAATATTACATTTAAAGTTGGCTATGTCTCAGCCCCTCAATCGGAGACGGAATCATCCCGAAAAATGCGATTTCAGATTCAAGATACAGGAATTGGGATTGCTGCTGAACAATTAACCAATATATTTTTACCCTTCCATCAAATTGAAAATCGGAATCGACAGGTGGAAGGAACGGGATTAGGATTGGCGATTAGTCAACGGTTAGTCCAACTCCTTGGCGGCGAACTTCATGTAGAAAGTTATGTGGGTCAAGGAAGTACCTTTTCTGTCGATTTAGATTTACCCGCCGTCTCTCCAGACCAAGCAATAGATGTAGTAGAAGATCAAATTATTATTGGGTTTCGCGGTCACCCGCGCAAAATCTTGGTTGCCGATGATCAGTGGCAAAATCGCTCAATTTTTGTCAATTTATTGTTACCATTAGGGTTTGAGGTACTTGAAGCCATCAATGGTGAAGACTGTCTCCAGCAAGCCCAAGAAGAACACCCCGACGCGATTTTAATGGATTTGATGATGCCAAAACTCGATGGATTAGAGGCGACGCGACGGTTACGAAAAATTCCTGCGTTACGAGATATCGTAGTCTTGGCGATTTCAGCTAGCGTTTTCGGGGAAAAACAACAGCAATCTATCACGGCAGGTTGTAATGATTTTATCGGGCAACCTGTACAAGCCAAAACCCTCTTTGCTACCCTGCAAAAGCATCTAAACTTAGAATGGATTTATGAATCCACTGAAGCACCCAGTAGTGTTTACCCTGTGGAAAAACTGCCCGAACAAAAACCAGAGGTTTCGATTACTCCTTCAGAGATTGTCGCGCCGCCCCTAAAGGAAATGACGATTCTCTATGAATTAGCCATGATGGGTGATATCAAAGGGATTAGTGAGCAAGCGGATAAGTTAGAAAAACTCGATTCGCAATGGGTTCTATTTGCCAAGAAGCTGCGCCGCTTAGCCAACGGGTTTCAGGAGAAACAAATTCTGGAGTTTGTGAAAAGATACATGAATGACAAATGACGAATGACGTATGACAAATGATAAATGATAAAGAGACGATTCTCATTGTTGATGATAATCTCACGAACTCAGAAGTGCTGTTAAATTTTGTGAGTGAGGCGGGGTTCCAGGTTATCGTGGCAAGGGATGGTGAAAGCGCAATCAAAAAAGCTGAATTAGAGCATCCCGATATCATTTTGCTGGATGTGATTATGCCGGGAATTGATGGGTTTGAAACCTGTCGGCGTCTGAAAGCTAATCCAGCTACCTACGATATGCCGGTAATTTTTCTCACAGCACTGTCTCAAACGGCGGTTATTATCAAAGGATTTGAATTAGGTGCGGTTGATTATATTATTAAGCCCACCCAACAGGAAATTGTGTTGGCACGAGTGAACACCCATCTGACGATTCAAAAGCTACGCCGGAATCTGCAAGTCCAAAATCAGCAACTTCAACAAGAGATTCAGCAGCGTCAGGAGGCTGAGGCGAAACTGCAAAAAGCCAATGCTCAACTGAAGCGTTTGGCAACGTTAGATAGTTTAACTAAGGTGGCGAATCGGCATCGATTTGATGAATATTTTAACCAAGTGTGGCGGATTGCCCGACGAGAGCAATGGGTGTTGTCGTTGCTCTTATGTGATGTAGACTATTTCAAACTCTACAATGATAGCAAGGGTCACCAAGCTGGGGATGAATGTTTGTATCAGGTGGCGCAAGCGATGAAACAGGTGGTAAAGCGCCCCGCCGATTTAGTCGCCCGCTATGGAGGAGAAGAATTTGCGGTGATTCTACCCAATACCCCAGCCAAAGGCGCATTACAAGTTGCTCAATTCATTCAGACGTCGCTGAATCAGTTAGGTTTGACCCATCCGCGATCGCCGATTAAGAATTCTGTCACGTTGAGTGTGGGGGTATCTAGCACTGTTCCTTGTCACCACACCTGTCCGGAAGCGCTGATCAGGGCGGCGGATCAAGGATTGTATCGAGCAAAAGAAACGGGACGCGATCGCACGGTTTTTATGCCACTCGACGATCCTCACAATCACAGTGTATGCTCAATACCTTCAGCCTCTGGCTCCTTACCGAATTGATCAGCCCTGGTGTAGGGGTGGCTCTTGAGAGGAAAACAGGGAATCTTCTACCGGGGACAAAGTAACTTCCAAAGTAGGGCTGCGATCGCCAATTGTTTACCGTTCATGGCAAGTTCACCAGAAAATGAACCATGAACGATTAAAAACATTTCGTTATACCACACCAAGCCAGCTACATCGTTCATAGCAAGTTCACCAGAAAATGAACCATGAACTATGAACTATGAACTATGAACCAAACCACTTTAACCCCGATGAATGATGAACAGTTATTACAAGGCGTCATCGTTATTGTCGATGATACTCCCCATAATCTCGGTGTCCTCTTTGACTTTTTAACCGATTCTGGCTTCAGAGTTTTGGTGGCGCAGGATGGGCAAAGCGCTCTGCAAAAAGTCGAGTATGCCAAACCCGATCTCATCTTACTGGATGTAATGATGCCAGGGATTGATGGCTTTGAAACCTGTCGCCGCCTGAAAGCGAATCCAGCAACTCGAGATATCCCAGTCATTTTTCTGAGTGCGCTATCTGATGCTGTCGATAAAGTCAAAGGCTTGAATCTGGGAGCAGTAGACTTTATCACCAAACCCGTGCAGCAGGAAGAAGTCAAAGCCAGAGTGACGACGCATTTAGCGCTTCGGAACCTGCAAAAGCGGCTAGAGGAGCAAAATCTGCAACTCCAAGCCGAAATTCAAGAACGACAACGAGTAGAAGCTTCCCTGCGCCAAGCTGAAGAGAAATATCGCAGTATCTTTGAACGAGCCACCGAGGGCATTTTCCAAGCCACTCCTGAGGGACGCTACATCACCGCTAATCCAGCCTTAGCCAAAATTTTAGGCTATACCTCACCCGAAGATCTCATGAAACAGGTGAGGAATATTGGAGAGCAACTTTATGTTGAACCCACACGCCAGGAAGAGTTAGCCGCTTTAATGCAGCGCTACGATACCTTATCCGATTTTCAGTCCCAGGTTTATCGTAAAGATGGCAGCATTATTTGGATTGTGGAAAATATCGATACGGTTAAAGATGAAGCGGCTAAACTCCTCTACTACGAAGGGACAGTATCCGATATTACCGAACAAAAACAAGCCGAAGTTGCCCTCAATCGCGCCCGCAAACGCGCCGAACTGTTACTTTTGAATATTTTACCCCAACCGGTGGCGGAGCTGTTGAAGCGGGGTCAGCACACGATCGCAGAAAGTTTTAAAGGGGTAACGATTATGTTTGCCGATCTGGTCAATTTCACCAAATTTTCCACTCAAACCTCACCCACCCAACTGGTTGAACTGCTGAATCAGATTTTCTCCAAATTTGACCGACTGGTTGAGGAACATGGCGTGGAAAAAATTAAAACGATTGGCGATGCTTATATGGTGGCGGCGGGACTACCTCGGCGGCGTCTGGATCATGCTCAGGCGATCGCACAGATGGCTTTAGATATGCAGCGAGCCATTACTGAATTTAACCAAGAGACTGGAGAAAATTTTCGCCTGAGGATTGGGATCAATAGCGGTCCTGTCGTCGCGGGTGTCATTGGCATCAAGAAATTTAGCTACGATTTGTGGGGTGATACCGTGAATACCGCTAGCCGTATGGAGTCTCACGGTTTACCCGGTCGCATTCAAGTAACCCGGGCAACCTATGAATTGCTCAAAGATGAATACGACTTTGAGGAACGTGGTGTGGTTCTGATTAAAGGTAAGGGAGAAATGACCACCTATTGGCTCAAGGATAAAAAAATTCAAAAGACCGATATTTAGTGTAGGAATGATTAATATCAAACCTTAAAACACTAGATATAGGATAGAACGGACTTAAAACTGAGACTAAACCCCCAAGCTCAGGGGAAGTTTTTCGGCGTTGGAGAATGAAAAACCAGCGATCGCGATCATGTTCAGATCTGATAAGTGATCATTAAAACCTTACCCAGATCCATCAACCTGTGCTAATATCTGGGATAATATTCACATTATTTCGATCTCCTAATGAGCAAGGTTCTGGTGTTAAACGCCTCCTACGAACCGCTCAATGTCACCAATTGGCGACGAGCGGTTGTCTTGATGCTCAAAGGCAAAGCGGAACAAATTGAACACAACGGCAAATATATCTACCCAGAGTTACCGCTACCCACCGTTATTAGGTTGCGCCATTACGTTCGGGTTCCTTACAAAGAAATTCCTTTAACCCGCCGCAATATCCTCTACCGTGATAGTCATTCTTGTCAATACTGCGGATACACGGGTGATGATTTAACCCTCGATCATGTGATTCCTCGTTCTCGACAAGGGGGAGATTCTTGGGAAAACATTGTCACCGCCTGTGTGCGTTGTAATGTCAAAAAAGGGAACCGAACGCCTAAGGAAGCCAACATGATGTTGCGACATCAACCCCGCAAGCCCTATAGCAGTCTTCATTTTGAGGTGGCTAAACAGGTTAAAGGTGGAGTTCATCAGGAGTGGCGAAAGTATGTGATTGGCGTTTGACATCCTCACCACCCTACAAGGACGGTGATTCCCTACCAGTCACACAGTGATAACTGAATGTACTCAAGGGTGGGGTAAGGCTCCTACGGTAACTCGAGCTATAGCCGAGGCTTCTCAACCGGGCTTTAGCCCAACATTTCTCGTCCATACGATAGTATGGACTCTCTTCAAGCGGCAGTCAATTTTAGCTAACCCGGCGATTCATCCCACGCTCAATCAAAGATTTGAGCGTGGGATGAATCGCCAGTATTAAAAGTTTATTTCTACCTGATTATTGGGTTTGCAGGTGTTATAATAAAATGAAAGGGAGGTGATAAAAATTGAAGCGAAGCAAAGACACGTTTAAGTTGAATTACCAGTATCAGATTGTGCAGGACAAACAACAGGCTTACCAGCTAAACAACTGGCTGCATAAACTATGCCGGATACATAATCTGATGCTAGAGGAAAGGTTTAACTGGTGGGAGTGTAACCGCCGCCCAGTCAATGCTTGCTCAATTTTTGTCACCCATTTAGCAGAACTTAAAGACCAGCCAACCTATTACTCACAGAAACGGGCTACCCATTGGTCAAGGGAAGCTTTTAAGCACCTATACAAGGGAGTTCACTCACAGGTAATTCAAGAGGCGATTAAGCGAGTAGAGGATGCGTTTACTCGTTTTGTTGCAGGAGATTCAAATGGGAAACGAAGTGGAAAACCTCGGTTTAAGTCGCTGCGGCGATACCGGACATTTTCGATTCCCCAATTAAAACCAGATTGTCTCACCGTTGTTCCTAATCCTCATCGGCGCAAAAATGGTAGCACGCGGCGCGATATTGCTTATATAAACCTGCCCAAAATCGGTCAGGTTAAGCTTATCTATCATCGCCCAATCCCAGAAGGGTTCACTATTAAAGCGGCACTGGTGTCGCGTCGTGCCGATGGTTGGTATATCTGCTTAACCTTAGAGGACAAGACCGTTCCTAGTCTGAAATCACCAGAGATAGAAGCAACGGAAGAGAATTCCCTTGGCTTAGATGTGGGGCTAGAGAAGTTCTGGACAGCCTCAGATGGTGAGGTTGAACCAATTCAGCAACACTACCGTAAGTCTGAGTCAAAGCTGACAAAGTTGGCTAACCGTAAAGATAGCAAACCTCACCAATCAGCATCACGACGAAAGCTGGCGAAAAAGATATCGAAACACCACCAGAGGTTGCAGCGTAAGCGGAAGCAGTTTCATTATGAGTCGGCTACAAAACTGGTGAGTCGGGACGAGCAGGTATTCTTTGTCGAGGACATCAAGCCGGGAAACCTGTCCCGGAAAAACAAACTCAAGCAGGATGAAAATGGAAAATATTTACCCAATGGTCAGAGTGCCAAATCAGGCTTAAACAAGTCGATCAATGATGCTGGCTGGAGTCAATTCCTTTCAATTCTCACTTACAAAGCTGCGAAAGCTGGTAAGTCGGTGGTGAAAGTTAAACCCCATGATACAAGCCAGATATGTTCTTGTTGTAATCGTTATCAAGAAAAAGATTTATCTGTCCGAATACACGAATGTTTATGCGGATTGATTTTGGACAGAGACTGGAATGCAGCGATTAACATCAAGAAAGTGGGGCTGGGCATATTCCCCACTATAAAACGCCGGAAGCGTAGTCGTAAGACTACGACAAAGGAAGCCTACACTGTACCCGTAGGGTCAGTGTAGGAGGATGTCACAAGCTGCGATACTAAACCAACAGCTAAATACCTTGCCCGCTATGGAATCCAACCCCCTGAAATCTGTCAATAATAACGCTCTACACAATAAAACATCAGGTTCGGATGGGAGTGATGGAGTTTCACGACAACAGAAAGCTTCCCCAAAAAATCCTAATAACCGCAGTAGTAGTAGCCGCGAACCTCGGCAGCATGTTGATGCTTCCGAAAGCAAAATAGGAGAACTGCAAAAGGTTTTAGATCGTCACAGTTCAGAACGCCAGCTCATTGTCATTCAAGATTTTCCTGATCCTGATGCTTTATCGAGTGCTTGGGCGTACCAGTTAATTGCCCAACAGTACAATATCCAATGTGACATTGTATATGCCGGAACTCTGTCTCATCAGGAAAACATCGCCTTGGTCAAACTGACCAACTTGCCAGCTAAGCGCTGGGGGATTCAGACATTGAAGGATCGGGATTTTTCGGTGTATCAAGGTTGTGTTCTGGTTGACAACCAGGGAACCACAACCCAGTTAATGCCCTTTGTCAAACAAGCAGGTATCCCCATTGTTGTCCTGATTGACCATCACAATCCTCAGGGTAATCTGGAAGCAGAATTTGCCGATTTGCGACCTCAGACAAGGGCAACCGCCACTATCCTCAGCCAATACCTGCAAAAGGGTTTACTCAAGCTTGATAGTAGTATTAGCACCCATGTCAAGTGCGCCACAGCACTAATGCACGGTTTACGTGCCGATACCGATCGCCTGATGCGGGCGAGGGAAGAGGATTTCTTAGCGGCGGCGTATTTGAGTCGTTTCTATGATGTACAGTTGCTCAATGCTGTCCTGCAAACGGCGCGATCGCGACGAGTGATGGATGTGATCGAGCGATCGCTGAAAAATCGCATTGTCCAGAATAATTTCTCGATCGCGGGAGTGGGCTATTTACGTTACGATGACCGCGATGCGATTCCTCAAGCTGCTGACTTTTTGGTGACTGAAGAAAATGTCCACACGGCTGTGGTTTACGGCATTGTCCACAACGAAGATGAAGAAGTCGAAGTGGTAATTGGTTCCTTGAGAACCAATAAAATTACTCTTGATCCCGACGAATTTATTAAAGAAGCCTTTGGTCAAGACAATCAGGGACGATTCTTTGGTGGCGGACGCATGACCGCCGGCGGCTTTGAAATCCCCATTGGCTTTTTAGGTGGCTTTAATGACAATACCGAATTCACTAAGCTCAAGTGGGAAGTATTTGATATTCAAATCAAGCAAAAACTCTGGCGCTTAGTTAATCCCAAAGATAATTTGATTCACACCGATTAAACAAGTGTTGCTCTCCAACATTGCAGGCGCTCACGATTTTCCATGATTTTTGTAGGGGCGGGTTGAGGGATTAACATTGATTGTTTCCGACAACTGTAATGCAAAACCAGCCCTTGTTTTATTGGGTGAGAGCAAAAAATTCGCGAGCATCATCAATAAAATCTTGATTGTGTTCCTAGAGAACCTTACGATCTTAATTTTCAGGACAAAATAAAAAACAGATGACGATAGAACTGTACTTGATCCGTCATGGCATCGCTGCCGATCGCGAAGACTATCCGAACGATGAAGATCGTCCCCTGACGAGCAAAGGGCGCAAGAAGACAACCAAAGTCGCCAAGCAACTGCGCGATCGCGGTTTGCATTTTGACCACATATTGACCAGTCCCTTAGTCCGAGCGCGAGAAACCGCCGCGATTCTGCAAGACGTAGGTTTGGGTGAGCAACTCGACGAATTTCCCAGCCTTGCGCCTAATGGGGATATCAATACCTGGGTTAGCTGGCTACAGGAGTGGCGTCAAAACCGGAACAGAGAAAGCTGTTTGGCGTTAGTCGGTCATCAACCGGATTTAGGCAATTGGGCAGAATTGTTGGTTTGGGGAGAAGCAGGGGAAAAACTTGTCCTCAAGAAAGCGGGCGTTATCGGGTTAAACCTGAAAGAAACGGGAGTTCCTCTGGGTCAAAGTGAGCTATTTTTGCTCACGTCGCCAAAATGGCTGATCTAGTCTGATCTTTAAGAATTTGTGTAACACACACTACTAATCTGACAGTTTCTGGTAAGTTAGCCTGAGAACACTTCAAACGTATTTGGTAGTTCTATGACTGTCTGTGAGTATAAACCAGGTTTAGAAGGCATTCCCGCTGCCCAATCCAGTATCAGCTATGTTGATGGAAAACAGGGGATATTAGAGTATCGTGGTATTCGGATTGAAGAACTCGCCACAAGAAGCACATTCCTAGAAACCGCCTATCTTCTGATATGGGGTGAGCTACCAACCAAGGATGAGCTAGAAGCGTTTGAGACGGAAATTCGTTACCATCGACGGATTAAATATCGGATTCGGGACATGATGAAATGTTTCCCGGAAACCGGACATCCGATGGATGCACTGCAAGCCTCTGCAGCGGCGCTGGGTCTTTTTTACTCGAAACGCGCTCTCCCAAATCCCCATTACATCCGGGAAGCCGTTGTCCGCTTGTTGGCGAAAATCCCAACAATGGTAGCAGCATTTAAGCTGATGCGGAAGGGGAATGACCCGGTGAAGCCGAGCGACAATTTAGACTATTCCGCTAATTTTCTGTATATGCTCACTGAGCAAGAACCTGATCCCCTAGAGGCTCACGTCTTTGATGTTTGCTTAACACTCCATGCTGAACATACCATGAATGCGTCTACGTTCTCAGCCATGGTGACGGCTTCGACGCTAACTGACCCCTATGGGGTGATTGCATCAGCCGTAGGCACCCTAGCCGGTCCCTTGCATGGAGGAGCGAATGAAGAAGTGATTACGATGCTCGAAGAAATTGGCTCAGTGGGAAATGTTCGTCCCTATCTAGAGGATTGCTTGCAGCGCAAGTCAAAAATCATGGGATTCGGTCACCGTGTCTATAAGGTCAAAGATCCGCGAGCTACAATTCTACAGCATTTAGCCGAACAACTGTTTGAGAAGTTTGGTTCGGATAAATACTACGAAATTGCCCAGGAGTTAGAACAGGCGGTTGAGGAAAAACTGGGATATAAAGGGATTTACGCGAATGTAGATTTCTATTCCGGTTTGGTTTATCGGAAACTCGGTATTCCCACCGACTTGTTTACCCCCATATTCGCGATCGCACGGGTAGCCGGTTGGCTAGCGCACTGGAAGGAACAACTGGCAGAAAACCGGATTTTCCGACCCACCCAGATTTATACCGGCGATCACGACGTCGCTTATGTTCCTATCCATGAACGGCAATCACAAATCCCGTTAGTGTAAAACAGGTAGATCGCTTCTCCCCAAAACTAGAGTGAAAGGAGGAGCGATCGCTATTTGTTACCGATGGTTTCGTGGAGAAAGTAAACGGAAGAGGATGATATCTTTGACTCCTAGATAAATAACGAGTAAATTTAATAGAAGATAGCTAAACTGCAAGAAAGGGTCGAGTCGCCATCCTTGAAAAATATGAATAAAACCAGTGATCAGCAGAAATAAAGGAGCAATAATTCCTTGAATGATATAAAGAACTATTCCCGTAACCCCGATATCTCTTCTCCTAGCAGTGACCTCCTCCTACACTAAATCTTGCGATTATAGTGTAGGCTTCCTTACCTCACGATAAGGCTTTCCTGGTTATTTCCCTTGCGGGTATTTCACCACTTACTTAGTCACACCCAATTGCAAGAGATATGACCCCGGCAGACCGATTGCCCAGGCAGTTTCCATTCCGCACAGCCCATGCGTACTTGCTACCAATTGAACTGGAAGCTTTTACACCTAAGTACTGCTTTCGTTTTTACCCAGCTACAGCGTCGAACATACCGCGCTCAACATTTTTAGCTGGAACCCCTTAACGGAAGATTGTCAAGGTTCAGATTAGTTTATGCCGTTTGCGCTGTTCACCACGCTACTTGTGACCTGTCCGTTTGAGTCAAGGCAACCGTTAGTTATTCGGTAGATTGATACTATCATTTCTGACAAAAACAAGCAAGAAAGCTTCGACTTTATTTGTTAATTTTAGGGATATTGAATCCCGTAAAATTAAATTGGGAGAGTCCATGTATCCCAACGCTGACAGCAAGAGTACAGCGTGGGTCTTATAGCTCCCCCTCTCCCCCCACAAGAAGATAACCCTAAACACCGACCGCCCCCAAGGGAATCAAAGCCAAGAGCAGCAGGAGTTTTGCCCACCATTGAGGTAATACCCTGAAAAAGCCAATCTTGGGTTTTAAGGGTTCGAGTTCATCCCGCAAATCGATAACCTCCATCCAAGATGGGGCAGGTTGTCCAACCTGTTTCCCATAGATTTGCACAGAGGTGATCGATGGGACTCGTAAGTGTGTCATCAGTTTGCGGACAATTGTCACCGATAATTTTTGGTCAGGGACTTGAACCGCTTTTAGGAGTACCAACAGGCAATTCCCTTTGAGTGCAGCTTGGGCGGTAATATTGCGGTCTTGCAGCACATAATTCATCACCGACACAATCGCCGCATCATCACCCTGTTTCGCTAATTCCAGAAGATTCGCTTGGGTCATAACTACTACTTGGACTCAAAAGCTTAAAATTTAATATTTTCTTTCAGGATGCCTTGCTTGCCCCGATTGAGCAAGGGGAATAACGTTCCAGACGTACCATGGCACGTCTGGGAGAAGCAACAAGCATCAAAAATAATGATGGATACCATAGAAGCAATTGCCACAAATTAAGCCGTAACCAGGTTTTCTTTTGCCTTTTACCTTTTGTCACCGCCACACTCGCCTTAGATTGAGAACAAATCCAGACAGTACATCCGTCTGATTTAACCGTCGTAGCACATCGGCTACGATCAACGGAAATTCTCGCTTGTCTGGGCTGAGGGGATCACCCTCGAACGGTATACTAGGCAGTGAGGCTGTCAAAAAAACTTCACAAACCAAACCGATAGCATAATTTGATACAGCAAGTGTCAAATTACCTCAGTAAATATCATGTAGCTGCCAAGATGAACGCAGGAATTGACCTTCAAGGAAGTTTTATTGAATCGCTTAAAGATTTTGGCATCCCCAGTGGTGCTGCCAAGGCGATGTGGATGCCCCTACCGATGTTCCTGATGATTATCGGTGCCACCGTGGGTGTTCTTGTTGTCGTCTGGCTGGAACGGAAAATTTCGGCTGCTGCTCAACAGCGGATTGGTCCGGAATATGCTGGACCTCTGGGTGTTCTGCAAGCCGTCGCTGATGGTCTCAAGTTGGTGTTTAAGGAAGATATCGTCCCCGCCAAAGCAGACCGATGGCTATTTACCCTCGGACCCATACTCGTCGTCATCCCTGTCTTTTTGTCCTACCTGATTGTCCCCTTTGGGCAGAACCTGATTATTACTAACGTAGGACTGGGGATATTTCTCTGGATTTCCCTGTCGAGTATTCAGCCTATTGGTTTGCTGATGTCAGGCTATGCCTCCAATAACAAGTATTCCCTACTTGGAGGGTTAAGAGCAGCCGCCCAGTCGATTAGTTATGAAATTCCCCTGGCGCTGGCGGTATTAGCAGTGGTAATGATGTCCAATAGCCTAAGCACCATTGATATTGTGGAAAAGCAATCCGGGTATGGCATCTTAGGCTGGAATATTTGGCGTCAACCGGTTGGCTTTTTGATCTTTTGGATTGCGGCGTTAGCCGAATGTGAGCGACTTCCCTTTGACCTACCCGAAGCCGAGGAGGAACTGGTTGCTGGCTATCAAACAGAATATGCCGGCATGAAATTTGGTTTGTTTTATATCGGGTCTTACGTTAACCTAATCCTTTCTGCCATATTAGTGGCGGTGCTGTACTTAGGCGGCTGGGAATTCCCGATTCCCCTTGACCGATTAGCCACTTGGCTAGGTGTGAGTGAAACCAGTTCCTGGTTACAGGTGATTACCGCTTCTGTGGGAATTACCATGACCTTGCTTAAAGCTTACTTTCTCCTCTTTATTGCCGTTCTGTTGCGCTGGACAGTTCCCCGTGTGCGGATTGACCAACTCCTAAATCTAGGATGGAAGTTCCTTTTACCGATTGGATTAGTGAATCTGCTGTTGACGGCTGCTCTTAAACTCACCTTTCCCGTGGCATTCGGGGGTTGATTGTTGATTATTCATTGGTCATGGTTAAAAACAAATGACCAATGACCAAGGACAAATGACGAATGACGAATCATAAATTATGCTCAAGTTCCTCAAACAAGTTGGCGATTATGCCAAAGAAACCGTTCAAGCTGCCCGTTATATTGGTCAAGGTTTATCTGTAACCTTCGACCACATGCAGCGCCGTCCTGTTACCGTGCAGTATCCTTATGAAAAACTGATTCCCTCTGAACGGTATCGGGGTCGGATTCACTTTGAATTTGACAAGTGTATTTCTTGCGAAGTCTGTGTACGAGTTTGCCCGATTAATCTGCCGGTGGTAGACTACGAGTTCGATAAAGCCAGTAAGAAAAAGAATCTCAAGCACTACAGTATTGACTTCGGGGTTTGTATTTTCTGCGCGAACTGCATTGAATACTGTCCCACCAACTGTCTGTCGGCGACAGAAGAGTATGAAATGTCTACCTACGATCGCCACGAACTCAACTATGATAATGTGGCGATGGGACGGCTGCCGTACAAGGTGACGCAAGACCCGATGGTTACGCCATTACGGGAGTTGGCTTACTTACCCAAAGGAGTCACAGATCCCCACGGTTTACCGCCAGGTTCTCAACGTGCTGGTTTGCGTCCTGAAGAAATTGTCGAGCAAATGGAACCTGCGAAAGAAGAAGAAACAGCGAAGAATGCTTAAAGCTAGTCCCACGGAGTCTTTTTCCGTGGGATTAATGTGTCAGTTTAACTAGAGTGCAAGGAGTGAAGGTACAGTGGATCTAGCCCAAGGGGTTCAGTTTGTTTCATTTGCGATTTTGTCGGTAATGATGATTGGGTCAGCCTTAGGGGTTGTCCTACTCAATAACATCGTTTATTCGGCATTTTTACTTGGCGGTGTCTTCATTAGTATGGCGGGATTTTACCTGTTACTAAATGCTGATTTTGTCGCTGCCGCGCAAATATTGGTTTATGTGGGTGCGGTGAATGTGCTAATTTTGTTTGCCATTATGTTGGTGAATAAGCGAGAAGATTTTAAACCAATTGCGAATCGTTGGATTCGTCAAGGTGCAACCGCGCTGGTTTGTCTGGGATTATTTGCTTTGCTGGGAACGATGATATTAGCGACACCTTGGTCGATATATTCGGGTACGATGGTCGAGGGTGAAGGATCAGTGGTGGAGATTGGCAAGCATTTCTTCAGTGACTTTTTACTGCCATTTGAACTCGCCTCGGTACTGTTGTTGATGGCGATGGTGGGTGCAATTATTTTGGCACGTCGCGACTTTATCCCAGAAAGCTTGATACCTCGCGATACATCAGAGACTGAGTTTTCTACTTTGCCAGAACGCCAGCGTCAGTTGGCATCTGTAGGCGGAGATGCTCCAAAAAGCCCTCGATAAAACGTATTGTGCTATGGGCGGGAATAGGGGCGAGTGTAGGGGCTGGTGTAGGGGCGGGTTTAGGTTTTCAATAGACTTTGTGACCGATAAGTGATCAACAAAACCAGCCCGACTGGGTTACCGATAAGTGATCAACAAAACCCGCCCAACTGTCAAACATCGAACATTAAACATTAATTCATGGAACTGCAACTTCAATATTTTTTACTGCTAGCAGCGGCTTTGTTTTGCCTGGGTATCTATGGCTTGATTACCAGCCGCAATGCTGTGCGCGTGTTAATGTCAATTGAACTGCTGTTAAATGCGGTCAATTTGAATTTAATGGGGTTTTCTAATTTTATTGACCCTGTAGGAATTAAAGGTCAGGTTTTTGCTGTGTTTGTGATTACGGTAGCGGCGGCTGAAGCGGCGGTTGGGTTGGCAATTGTGCTTTCGATTTACCGCAATCGCGACACGATTGATATGGAGCAGTTTAATTTGCTCAAGTGGTAAGTGTAGGCTGAGGGCGCACGTTAATATATATCGGTGAGGGCGCACGTCGGTGCGCCCCTACATTTTGACCAATGATTAGATTTTTATAGCTGTTGTCATAAAGATTAGGACAGATTTAACGGCTGAAATCACTATGTACTAATCATAAACCTTCTGCCCTCTGCCTTTTCACTTAATCACAACGCCAAACTTTAATCGTCTTATCCATACTGCCACTCACAAGTGTCTCACCATCGGGGCTAAAGGCGACAGCATAGACTTCCCAGGTATGCCCGTTCAGGGTAGCAAGGGTTTGCCTATCGTACAGTTGCCAAATCTTAATTGTTTTATCCATACTACCACTGGCTAAGGTGTATCCATCGGGACTAAAAGCTAATGTCCGTACTCGTTGATTATGACCCTTAAGAGTACCAAGTTCCCTTCTTGTCTCTAACTGCCATAATGTAATTGTGCCATCGCTTTTTCCGGTGGCGAGGAGTTGCCCATCGGGACTAAAGGCGACGGAATAGAAAAAGCCGAAACGTAACTGGCTATCGCCAAAACTATTCTGTTCTTCCCCTGTACTGATTTGCCATAATTTCACCGTTCCATCCCCACTGACACTGGCAATACTTTCTCCATCGGGACTGATGGCAATTTCATTAATATAAGTGGTATGTCCTGTCAGCGTATATAATTCCCTACCCTGTTGGATATGCCATAACTTAATCGTGCCATCATTGCTACCACTAGCTAATATCTGCCCATCGGGACTAATGGCGAGGGAACTAATCCATTTTTTATGACCAGTTAGGGTTAAAATAAGTTGTCCATTCTGTACCTGCCAAAGTTTAATCGTTTGGTCATAACTTCCTGTGGCTAAACATTGACTATCCGGCGTGAATGCGACAGCACAGACTCGTTCGATATGACCATTTAGAGTATGATACTCTCGTCCTTCTGGTAACTGCCATAGCATAGCCGTGGCGTCTGCACTACCACTAGCCAGAATTAAGCCATCGGGACTAATCGCCACCGCTTCCACGGAACCCCAATGTCCATTTAGGGTTTGCACAACTTGCCAATTGGTTAAGGGTGGATGAGAAGGTGGCTGGAGGCTGAGTGGATTTGCCGGAGCCTGTGCGATCGCACCTTGACCTCCTGTTACCTGAAATCCTGACAGGGTAATCGATTGAGGCGATAGCGATGGGGTAGAACGTTGGGTTAGCGAAATCGATGGGAGTTGATTTAAATCTCCCAGAACTTCAGCAACAGATTGATAACGATGATTAGTTGCTCTTTTCAGGAGTTTATTTAAAATATAGGCTAATTCATCACTAACCGAATTATTTTTTAAGTAACGCCGCCATATCCAGATATCCTCTCCCGTATCAAACAGTTGTTCAGGAAGTACCTGGGTGAGTAAATGAATACAACTAACACCCAAACTATACAAATCACTGGCAAAAATGGCTTTTCCTTTAGCTTGTTCTGGGGCAATATAGTCCGGTGTCCCCACAGTCGTTCCCGTTTTTGTCGTCCCAATGGCATGTTTAGCCGCACCAAAATCAACTAAAACCAAATTACCCTTGATTACACCTTCTTCATTTTCCCCCGTTTCCCCAGTATAAATATGCCGACGACGAATAATATTTTCTGGTTTAATATCTCGATGAATAACAGAGCGCGAGTGGATAAACTCAAGGATAGCTAGCAAATCTCGCAGCATATCCCGAATCTGCTGTTCGTTAAATACCCCTTCCTTTGCCAAGATTTGGGCTAAATTTTGCCCATCAATAAACTCTTGAACTAAATACTGGCGATTATCCTGGGTAAAATGAGCCAGCAATTCCGGAATCTGGGGATGTTTGCCCAATTCATCCAGACGCACGGCTTCTCGTTCAAATAATTCTGTGGCTTTTTGGATATCGCTTTTCCCCTGGTAGAGGGGGAAAAACTGCTTAATCACACATTGAGGTTTCGAGGGTTTATCCTCATCTACTGCTAAAAACGTTCTGCCAAAACCCCCTTGTCCAATCAATCCCAGACTGCGGTAACGTTCTCGCAGCAACAGCTTGGAACCGCAACGTCGGCAAAACCGCATCCCATCTGGGTTTTGGGGGTGATCGCAGTGAGGATTGAGACAATAGCTCATCAGCCAAGGGATATAGAGGTATTCGTCTCTATTTTGGCTTTATCCGGGCGCATTGCTTATAATAAATGAACCTAAAACCTAACACCTAATAGTATGATACTTACAAAAGAAGAAATCATTTATCCCTGTAGTGATGGTCAACCCATGGCAGACAGCACCATTCAATATCAATGGATTACCAAAATTAAAGGTGGCTGTGATGCTCTATTTAAAGATGAGCCTAATGTATTTGTAGCCGGAGACTTACTCTGGTATCCCGTCGAAGGCAATAACACCATCTCCCAAGCGCCGGATGTCATGGTTGTTTTTGGTGTCCCTAAAGAGGATCGTCGTTCCTACCTGCAATGGCGCGAAAACAATATCCCGCCACAAGTTGTCTTTGAAATTCGTTCGTTTCATGACAGCCAGACTAAGATGGATAAAAAACTGGCATTTTATAATCGCTACGGTGTTGAAGAATATTACCTCTATGATCCAGAGGATAAAGACTTGAGAGGGTGGCAAAGAATTGAAGGACTATTAGAAGTCATTGAACCGATGTCCGGCTGGGTTAGTCCTCGCTTAACAGTGCGGTTTGAATTACCCGAAGCCGGGTTAGAATTATATCGACCCGATGGGCAACGGTTTTTATCCTATTTGGAATTAGAACAACAGCGAGAACAAGAAGCTCAACGCGCCCAACAAGAAGCTCAACGCGCTGAACGGTTAGCCGCGAAATTACGGGAGTTGAATATTGATCCAGATAGTCTTTAAGGCTATACAATTGATTGGATTTAATTACGGCTATCAGGCAAGCTCCTTTTGCTGAAGTTGGTAAACCTGAACCTTTGAAATATCTGGAATCAAATTAAAATTTGTCATGAGTAGCCCGATAACCCGATTTAATTTTGTCCGACTACTTAGAATCTGCGTCCCTCTGCCTTAAACTATAATTCCAATACCCCCATCATCAACACTGCCAAATCCTAATCGTCTTATCCGAACTCCCACTCACCACAGTCTTTCGATCCGGACTTATCGCCACCGAATACACCGCACCGTTATGCCCTTTCAGAATATCAATAATTTTCCCTGTACTTAACTGCCAAAGCTGCACCGTCTCATCAGAACTCCCACTCACCAGAACTTTTCCATCCCGACTCATAGCAAGTGAATTAACCGAACCAAAATTCCCCGACAAGGTACTCATTTCTTTACCCGTTCCCAGATACCAAAGCTTAATCCTTTGATCCGAACTACCACTGGCAATCATTTTACCATCGGGACTAAATACCACTGACTTAACGGCAGCTTTATGTCCACTCAACGTCATGATTAATTGACCTGTGGTTAAATCCCAAACCTTAATCGTCTTATCATCACTCCCACTAGCAATAATTTGACCGTTGGGACTAATCGCCACTGCGTTGACTCGCCCTAGCCAATCTGAAGGCTGGATCGATAAGGGAATTTCTTTACCAATTTCCAGGTTCCACAGTTTAATCGTTCTATCATCACTTCCACTAATTAAACGTTGCCCATCTCGACTAAAGACAATTGATTTAACTGAACTTGAATGTCCCATGAGGGTATAGATTTCCTTGCCCGTTTCTAACGCCCATACCTTAATCGTATAATCATCATTACCAAAGGCAAGCAGTTTCCCATCAGGACTAAAGGCAATTGATTTGACTCCATTAAACCAGGCAAAGTTTTTAGCCAGAATGCCCATCTCCTGACCCGTTTTTAATTGCCAGAGTCGAAGGGTTTGGTCATCACTACCACTGGCAAAAACCTCTCCCTGGGGACTAATTGCCACAGTATTCACTTTACCCGAATGGGCGGTTAAGGTTTGCACACAATGCCATTTCTGGGTGATTAAGCCAGACTCTGTGCGGGTTTCCAATGTGGTTAATCCCGTCCATAAGTCTTGCAGGGAATTACCAATCTGATGAATATTTTTACCCACTCCCTGAAGTCCGGCGTCGAGTTCATGTCTTAACATTGCCAGGGAAAGGGATGAGGGTTCTGGCGTTTCTGGGGCGTTTTTGGGCGGCGAGAGTAATTGATTTTTGTCCTTAATGTCTTGCAGTTTATAGATTGTCGTCTGAAGTTGAACAATAGTTTCTTTGAGTTGTTCAATCTGTTGGTGTCGCTGGGAATTTACCTGTTGCGAGTTGGTTTCCAGGTGAGAGACTTGCTGGTTGAGGGGTTCAAGGTAGTCATACCATTTCGCGATCGCGTCTTTTAGTTGTCCAAGCTGTAATCCTTGGCTAGTAACCTGTGGCGTTAAGGTGTCGAGTTGAGTTTTTAGGGGTTCCAGGTGTTCCTGAACCTGGGTAATAATCCCATCATGCTGTTGCTGATTGGCGGCGCTAAATTCAGCAAACTGTTGTTGAGTTTGGCTATCTAGGCGAATTAGTTCCTGATTGAGGGTGTCGATGAGGGGGTTAATGTAAGCCAGAATACCTTCCGCTTGCAGGTGTTGTAATGCGTGTAATTGATCCAGTTGGGCTTGGGTTTGGCGATCGCGCTGTTGGGTTTTTTCGTCGAGTTGGCTAAGATGCAGGTGCAGGGGATGGATGAGTTGATAGATGTGGGCGATAATTTCCGTGTGTTGTTGCTGATTCGCGGTATTGAATTGTTCAAGTTGTTCTTGGCTGCGGGTATCCAGTTGAATCAGTTGTTGATTCAGGGGTTCGATCAGCTGATGAATTTTGTTAATCGTCGCCTTATACTGTTGAGCGTTAATATCCTTGAGGTGATCGATACGCTCCTGAGTCTGGATGTCCAGTTGAGAGAATTGCTCGTGAATCGGTTCTAGGTTTTGATACACCTGCGCGATCGCACTATCCTGGTGTTGACGGTTGAGTTGATACAGCCGTTGGCGATTCAGGACATTTACCCCCAGAGTGAAGGTTAAGGGGGTAGCCGCGTAGACGACTTGCTGAGTAGCGGCTGCGATCGCGGTTCCTAAGAGTGAACCCCCGATACAGACATATTCGGTAATATCGAGCCAGTGGCGTTGGGTCATGGCTGTCTTAGTGGCTAATGTCCCCGATCCTTTTATTATGCATCATCGCGCCAATTTTAGACTAGAGATGTTCCTAGAGAAACATGGCTAGTTCTCAGTAGAAAACGCGAATCCCGCAAAGAGGACAGCGTAATCCATGATCATTTACATTTTCTGATCAGGCGATCGCGAATTTTGAAAATGGCTCTCTCCGGTACTACATCACCATTGGCGAACCCCCCCAACTGATAGAACGCTATACCCAATTAACGGGTCGAGCGCCACTACCGCCTCGTTGGGCATTAGGGTATCACCAATCGCGCTGGGGCTACCGTACCCAAGACAAGGTGCGACAGGAAGTAAATTTATTTCAAACTCATGATTTACCTTTAAGCGCTATTCATCTCGATATTGATTGTCAAGTTAAAAATCGTGCCTTTACCATTGACCCCAAACGCTTTCCTAATCTACGGAATTTTACCCAAGAACTGGCAGAATTAGGTGTCCGATGCGTTGCCATTAATAATCCTGGAATTAAGTACAGCCGCCAGAGCAATTTGTTTCTAGAAGGACAAATTCTGGATGCCTTTTGCACCTATCCCAATGGAGAACTTATCATTGCCCCGGTTTGGGCGGGAAAAACGGTATTTCCTGATTTCACCAACCCCGATGTTCGGACGTGGTGGAGTCAGCAATTCGCCTATCTGCTCAAGGTGGGAATTGCCGGTGTTTGGAATGATATGAATGAACCGTCAGTGTTCGTTAGTTGGGGTGATCCTACCCTTCCTCTAGTCGCACAACATGACTTAGAAGGAAAAAAAGGTGACCATCGACAGGCACATAATGTGTATGGATTTCTGGAAAACCAAGCCGTTTATGAAGGGATGCGTCAGTATCAACCTCAAAAACGTCCCTTTATTGTCGCGCGATCGGGTTGGGCGGGGTTACAACGCTATGCTTGGACTTGGACAGGAGATATTGTTTCTACGTGGGAAGCATTGCTTGACACTCCCCGCCCTATAAGTGCGGGGATTCTTAGTTCCGCGACACACCTTACAATTATCTATCCTTGCGGCAATACTTAAACCAAACACCCGTAGAAAACTACCAAGTAGTCAAAA
>NZ_JAVJRX010000139.1:0-51649 GCF_040219735.1 Coleofasciculus sp. G1-WW12-02
AAAGTTTTTCACCTCAAGTCTGTATCCTATGATGCTTTTTACGTTTAAAATGGGCGCACGTCGGTCATTGGTGTCAACTTAAGCTAAAAAAGAAAGCAATACCTTTATCTGACCCCACCCTAAGCCTCCCCTTATAACGGGGTGCGAATCGGGTGGGAACCGAAATGTAACAGTTCCCCCCTTAGCATGGGGGTATTATGGGGGTTTATTTTCAAGGTAAAGAGATTCAACATTTCACACGGAAAGCTTTTCCCCTTAAGTTGACACAGATGCACGTCGGTGCACCCCTACAATGGTAATTCATCAATTCAGGTGTGCCATGCCACTACATCCTTTGTAAGTTGTAGGTTGGGTTTCGACTTCGCTCAACCCAACGGAATCTAGTAGGGTGGGCACTGCCCACCAAGCCTTAAGTCGAATGTCGCTGACTTAAGCTGGTTTTGTAGTAGGCACTTTAGTGCCATAAGCGCTCGCATCGCTGACTACAAACTCTAAAGTCACTACCATTCGGATTCGGTTTTATATCGATTTTTCTAGATGGCGTGAAAAGTAAGTTAGAACTGGGGCATTTTCGACTGACGATTCTGATAGTGTTTTTCACATAACCAAAGGTAGTCCCCGGTATAGGTTGGAAGTCGCTTAAGTCCCAACCGTTGATGATGAGTATCTTCCTCATTTAAGAAAGAATGTAACGCCAAAATTCCCGAACGTTCCGCTTGAGTAAGTAAGCCATCTCGCATCCCGACGGTTCCATCCATCAGGAGTTTGTTATCGCTGAGAATCGTATTGGTTAACTCCTTCATTATCTCCAATTGAGATTGAAGATTACTGACTTTCATAAACTCTTCGCCAAAAAACATATTCGCGGCGGGTGCGGTAATTGGGGTTAATGTTTTCAACACCCCCGCAATCAAATTAGCGTAGGGAGCCACTTTTTCCACCCATTCACGCGGCGCTTTAAACTCATAAATTCCTTTATCGATATCATGAACAGGATGCTGACAATTCGGTTCCTCACACCACAAATGCAGCCGATACTTTTTACTCGTCAACCGTCGCCAGTTCCCTTCCCTCGGTTCCAGGGTAAACAGTCGCGGTCCCCGTTTAGATTCGCTGGCGACGGCTTGCATAATCCCCATTACATAGTTGGCGATGCGGCTTTCAAATTCCTGGAGATTCTGCTGAATTTCGGTAAAGCCGCGCTCAAGTTTAATTTCAATGCGACTCAATTGTTCTCTCGTATCTTCCTCTTCCAAACCGAAGAGTAAATCAATGATTTTGTGGCGGGTGCGACAAAACTGACAGGGATAGTGAGTATCCCCTTCCTCCAGAAACTGGCGTAATGCACCAATTTCAAACCGTCCCATACAGGCTTTCCCCTGAATCTTAGTGGGACAAGGAACGGCAAAATAATAACGACCCTCCAATCCGGGCCAAGTATCCGAAATCAGCTTTTGTAGCGTTTGCTGGAGTATATTGGTAAAGTATTCGGGCCACACCGCCTCAGTATACAGATGAAGTTCTCTGTCTCGCAATTCCAGCATCGCCTCGCCATGGGTTTTATTCCGCAGGAACATCCCCTTTTGCCAGTGTAATCGATGAGTTTTCCCATCCGGTTCATGGCGTTGATAGATATAGTCATGGGTGCGAACAATCATCCAGGGAATTAGTCCCGGTGGCGATTCTTCCATCACACAAACGGTAGCAATTCGACGCCGATTATTCGCGGGTTCTTCCTCCGGTAGCCAGGGGAGATTGGGACGAATTTGGGGTACGTGTTGCGCGACTATACTGGCGGTTCCGTCTTCTAAACGGTAGGAGACATCGTATTTTTCCATCAGTCGCAGGAAGAAGGGATACAATTCTGACGGGTAGCGAGTTTTCCCATCGGCTGGATGGTTCCACCATACCTCTAGTAAGCGATTATCCGATAAGATACCATCCATTTCTTGAGTGGTGCGGTCTTCTAGAACAAAACCAATAGCTTTAGTTAACCATTCTGGCTGTAATACCACATCATCCTGTAACCGTTCATCCTCACTGTAGTAAACGATATACCCTAAATCATGCATCAAGTCAGCTAAGGTTTTTGTGGCAATATCATTTAGACCATGAGTTGAGCCGACTGTGGTAAATTCTGTGTAGGAAATCCGAGGTTTATTAATTGCCAAGAGTGCATCCCGTGACTCTCGCCATGCTTTATTTAGCACCACTCCCATTTGGTCAAACGATTGAGCGGTTTCAGCAATGATTTGTTTGAGTTTTTCAATACCCACCTTTTCCCCAGTAGCGGGGTCATCGACTAAACTATCCACCTCATGAAAGCCAACAATCATGTCACCAAAATCGCGTTTGAGGACAGGTTTATCGATGCGTGCAATATGTTGACCGGATTGGCAATAGGTAGAAATAATAATTACACGCACCTCATCGCCAACTCGCAGCTGTAGCAGTCTTAGCCAGTCTTCCACTTGGCATTGCTGCACACCCCGGCGTGGTTCCCAAACGAGTAAGTAGACGGAACGTTTACTGAAGAAAAATTGGTGGGTAACACGATAGACTTCCTGACCACCAAAGTCCCAAGCATTCAGCTTAATTTCAACGTTTTCTTTTTGAGGATGGGGTAGATGGAGCGCTTGAATTTCAATATCAACTCCATGAGTAGTTGGTTCATTGGTTTGAGGGTCTTTACCTGTTAGTGCTTTCAGCAGGGTGGTTTTTCCTACTCCGCCTTCACCGACTAAAACTAATTTTGCTTCGTAAAACTCTTCACGTTGGTCGGGTTCTTGTATACTTCTTAAATAGGCTTTTAGTTCGTCTAGTCCGCTTTGATAGGCGCTTTTGACAACAGGGTTAAGAGGGTTATTATCTAAAGCCAGCAATTGAAGGTTAGTTAATTTACCAATACATTCCGGTATCTCTGTTATCTGATTTTCCCATAAAGCCAGCTTTTGAAGGTTAGTTAATTTACCAATATATTCCGGTATCTCTGTTATCTGATTTTTCGATAACTCCAGTAATTGAAGGTTAGTTAATTTACCAATACATTCCGGTATCTCTGTTATCTGATTTTCCCATAAAGCCAGTAATTGAAGGTTAGTTAATTTACCAATACATTCCGGTATCTCTGTTATCTGATTTTCACCTAAAATCAGCAATTGAAAGTTAGTTAATTTACCAATACATTCCGGTATCTCTGTTATCTGATTTTCACCTAAAATCAGCTTTCTAAGCTTGATTAAATAGTCGATAAATTCTGGTATTTTTGTTATTTGATTACCATTTAAATTCAGGTATTGAAGGTTGGTTAAATGACCAATGCATTCCGGTATCTCTTTTATTTGATTATAATCTAAATCCAGCCTTTGAAGGTTATTTAATTGACCAATACATTCCGGTATCTCTGTGATACCTATACCCGACAAATCCAGCTCTGTTGCCCCTTCACGGGCTGCCTTATCGATAATTTCAAGTAATTCTGCTCTATCCGTCATTCTATCTCGTCCTCACTCAAAGCCACCCGAAAAGGATTATGGCATCTCTTAACTTGGCACGACTCAAGCTAGTCTCTCGCAGCTTTCCACCTCTACCACCTTAACTGATAAATTCCGCAATGGGAATCTTCCCCGTTACCCGCCTTCGAGACTTTCCCAGCAGCGATGAGATCCAATTGCCGAGATTGTAGAGACGTTGCATGCAACGTCTCTACAGGGTTTTAGGGATTTATTGTCTCATCTAGACTCCCTAGTTTTAGTGTCTATCGACTTACGGTATTACATTTTAATTAATGTCTCAAACGTTTCTGAACCTAGGGGACTGGGTGTCCACCCGGTAACAGTTTTGCGTTTAGCTAATAAGGGTTGGGAGTGAACGATGGGTAATCGGACGGCTTCTTGGGCTAAAATTTCATCGACTTGGGCATAGATTTGAGTTCGTTCTGCTTGATCATTTGTCGCCCTTCCCTGTTCTAAAAGCTGGAGAACTTGCTCATTTTTCCAGCCGCCTAAATCCTCAGTTGCGCCGGGACCAAAATGAGCATAGTAAAAGTTATCGGGATCACCATAATCTCCTGTCCATCCCAACATAAAGGCTTGAAATCCTGGTGATTTTCGCCGATCCTCTAAATAGGCTGCCCAATCTTTAGTTTGTAAGTTGACGTTAATCCCAATTGCACTTAATTCGGCGGCTATCGCTTCCGCGATGGGCTTGGGTGTGGGAAAATAGGGACGACTGACGGGCATATACCATAAATCCAGGTCAAAGCCATCAGGATACCCTGCATCAGCAATCAGTTGTTTGGCTTGTTGAGGATTGTAGGGATAATTGATAATTTGCTCAGACTGATACTCCGAGAGAGACGGTGGGGTAAAATGATTATCATGTTGACCCAATTCTCCCCAGAAGGCGGGGACGATTTCTGAGGTGTTAATAGCTTGCGCGATCGCACGACGTACTTCTACCTTAGAAAGGGGTTCATAGCTGGGATTTAGCGCCAAATAGCCGACGTTAAATGAGGGGCGAAATACGGCGTCTAGGTTGGCATCATTTTCAATTTCGGCTAGTTGATCGGGGGATAAATCTACCGTAAAATTAATCGTACCTGCTCGTAATTGAGCTAACCGTGCCGAGGGATCAGTAATGAAGCGAATCACCAACTGATTAGACTTCGGTAACTCAGGTTTCCAATAGTTCGGATTCTTTTCTAGAACAATGCGATCGCCAGTCCGCCATTCTTTAAATATAAATGGTCCCGTACCCACTGCCAAGGATGCTGGAGTGCCATAATCCGCCCCCGCTTGTTTAATCGCATCGGGACTGGCAATCCCAAAATAACTCGAAGATATCGCCGCCCCAAATGCGGCAAAGGGTTGCTGAAGGATAAACTCAATGGTATTATCATCCGCGACAACAATATCTTGTAAAATTGAGTCCGGACTTCCCTTATACCCGCCAAACAAATTCGCCCAAATCTCGTAATTTTTCCCTGCATCCCGATACCCAAACTCACTGTCGGGATTCCACCAACGTTCTACATTAAACCTTACCGCTTCAGCATTAAAATCGCTACCATCGTGAAATTTAACATCCTCGCGTAGCTTAAATGTCCACGTTTTCCCATCCTCAGATACCATCCACTCCGTCGCCAACCCTGGTTCTAACTCCGTGGTTCCCGGTTTAATACTCAGCAAGGTATTATAGATTTGATGCTGTACAACAATAGAATTACCGTCGGTAATATTTCCCGGTTCCAGGTTCACCGGTTGTCCACCCGAACCATAAACTAGGGTATCAGCAGGAATCGTGGGACTATCGCTAGTTTGGGGAGAGGGACTATCACAATTCGCCAGCCCTAACGCCAAAGCCAAGCCAATAATACCTAACAGAATAAACCGAATCAGCGATCGCCGATTGGATGCGTTCATACTTTGCCTTACACAGGACACAACAAAACCCTTAAACTCTCATCAACTCTTACCTTACGTTCGTAGTCAGGGCTTTAGCCTTAAAATTACAACCGATTGCCATACACCACTAACTCCCTCTGCGTTCTCTGCGTAAACCTCTGCGTTCTCTGCGTTAAAAAAAAATAATGACTAACAGATTTAATCCTACAGCCTTTCTGGGCGCACGGGGCGTGCGCCCCTACATATCTTGAACCAACTCAGCCGATGGATTCACCCCGGTATTGCGATCCTTTCTCGCCTTTCTTACCTCCCCCAAAGCCTCCTTAATCACAACAGCAGTGGGTACCGCTACAATCACGCCCAATAATCCTCCCACCCTTACCCCAATTAACAGGGAAATAAACACCCAGAACGGATTTAATCCTGTAACACGACCAAAAACTCTCGGCGCTA
The DNA here is from genome assembly GCF_040219735.1 of Coleofasciculus sp. G1-WW12-02. NCBI lineage: Bacteria > Bacillati > Cyanobacteriota > Cyanophyceae > Coleofasciculales > Coleofasciculaceae > Coleofasciculus > Coleofasciculus sp. G1-WW12-02. Next base: position 5,859 of record NZ_JAVJRX010000139.1, read on the forward strand.
ATAAATTTTCCACAAGTTGCTGAAAAACCACCGCCACCGCTAATACCTGAACCCCTAAGCCAATATCTCGCAATGCTACAAGTAGCGTGACTAATGCTATACCCACAGAACCGCCAAAGGGAACAAGTGCCATGACTCCAATCGTAAAGCCAAATAGCAGACCAAAAGGAACTTTAAGTAAGACAAATAGCGAAATTAACCCCGACGCCATACAGGTGGCAATAATTAGCTGCCCGATAAAGTAGTTTTGGAAGCTTAAACGTAGGGTGTTTGACGCCGATTTCTGCAGTTTCTTAGGTAACCAATCAATTAAACTACGCCAGACTTCGTGACCATGCTGAAGTAAATAAAATGTGGAAATAATGGTTAATAATACATCCAAAACCTTAGTTACGGTAAACACCGCTAAATTTAGGGTAAGATTCAAGGATTTAGAGGCAATAATTTGCAGTTGTGCTTTAAGTCGGTCATTAATTTGAATAATTAAACCATCCAAACTAATCGGCAAACCTAAATCTTCAATCCTCTGATCCAGCATGATAAGCTGACGCCGCCCGGAATCGAACCATTCGGGTAAACGACTCACCAGTTGTTGGGCTTGAGTAATAACCAGGGGAAACAGCGTTACGCCAATTGCAAACAACAGCAACAGCGCGACTAGAAAGACGAATAACGCGGCTAATCCTCGCTTAATTCCCAGGCTTTCCAACCAACTTACTGAATAGTTCAACAGGAATGCTAACAGAGAAGCCACTAATACCGTGACAAGTAGGGATTGAAAATAAGCGAAAATTTCCGAAAATGCCCATGCATTCAACACCGCCAAGGGTGCAGCCAGGGCGATGACTAATAACCGTGATTGGGGAGTTAGGGACTCCCACCAGCGCATTAACTTGTTTTTGGGTGTGGATGACCCGGAATTGACCATCGATAGCAAAAGGCAGAAGGCAGAGGGCAGAAGGTGTATTATGGTGACGTGGGTGCCAGAGCCGTTAAATCTGTCCTTTATGGCTACAGCTAATTTTCCCCGTTAGGACGAGTATAGCGATTTCCACTATTCACTAATCCTAACTAAAAATTATAGGTTGGCATTGGCTCAAAATTTGCTGTAGATTAACAACATCACCAATAACCGCGATCGCAGGCGCTTCAAAGCCAGTTGCTTCTACTTGCTGCACAATGGTTTCCAGGGTGCAAATTAGGTGTTCTTGCTGCGGTGTGGTTCCCCAGCGAATTAGAGCCACGGGGGTGGCTGGAGAACGTCCGGCGGCGGTAAGTTGTGCCACGATATTGCCCAGATTATGCACCCCCATATAGATTACAATGGTTTCACTTCCCTGTGCGATCGCCTGCCAATTGACTTGGGGGCGATATTTACCTACGGCTTCGTGACCGGTGACAAAGGTGACGGATGAACTATACTGGCGATGGGTCAAGGGAATCCCCACATAAGCGGGTGCTGCAATCCCCGACGTGATACCTGGAACCACTTCTACCGACACACCCGCCCGAATTATATCCTCCATTTCTTCCCCACCGCGCCCAAATACAAAGGGATCACCCCCCTTGAGGCGTACCACAACGGCATTAGTTTTGGCTTTTTCAATTAGCAACTGTGTGGTTTGTTCCTGGGGTAATGAATGACGCCCGCGCCGTTTTCCTCCATTAATCTTTTCCGCCTTCGGGTTAATCATTGCCAAAATAGGCGCACTGACTAAAGCGTCGTAAACCACCACATCAGCATGTTCTAACAAGGTTTTACCTTTGAGGGTAAATAATCCGGGATCTCCAGGACCTGCGCCGACTAAATAGACTTTACCGAGATAGGTGGGTTGATTCATGATCATTCAATAAAATTGTCAATTGCAATTCATCTATATTCTCTACCCTCATAAGTTACATTCATTGAGATTGATGAATGGCACTAAATTAAGGGTAATCTCGCGCTCATCGTATAGCCAGGAAATAAATTTCTGGAACCAATCTATAATCTATAGGGAATGCCCAATTCATCTAGTTACTTAAGATACATAATACTAGCCAAAATGACGTTTTTGCATGTAAACTATGCGACTTTAACATTTCTCACTTGATGTGGTGCTTATAAATCAGTCAGTAATCTCGCTTTTGTGAGAATGAAGGTCAAAACCGTTTCTTATGTGGTAATAATATCGGCTCTCCCTTCCATACCCGATTGAATCGGACAATTTTGCCCAGTAGAATTCAACTGGAAACGTTCGGGTTCAATTGTCACATCATAAGCAGGACTCGCTGTATTTGTATTACTGCCCACAGAAGTATTAACACCATTGGAGTGAGGTGCGATCGCGTCTGGAGAAATGGTGCTAACTGTCCCGGGAAGCGTACCGTAGTCGGGATAGGAACAGGCAGAGACGCGCATTTGCACCCGTTGACCTGTTTTTACTTTACCGATATCCTGAGAGGGTACTAGGGCTTTAATCACTAAGGGCGCTTCACTGGGAGCAATTTGTGCGATCGCCTCTCCTGAATTGACGACTTGTTCTCGGTTGCGGAGATTCAGTTGTTGGATAATCCCAGAAGCTGAAGCACGAATCACAGTACCCGTGAGTTCAGTTTCCACCTGTTTGAGTTCATTCCTATCTCGGTTGAGTTGGTTCTGGAGTTCCACCTGACGCTGGATTAGTTGTGAGTGTTCTTGGTTTAATCGGGATAGACTGGCTTCGCCTGTGGCGCGTTCTTGGGCGATTTTCTCTAGGGCTATGGCGACGGTAGCATTACTGGGGTTCAGGTGGACCAATGCCCCTGCTAGTCTAGCTTGGGCTGCATCGACGGCGGAGGCGAATCGTTCGATGTCTTGTTTTTGGGCTTCAACGGTGGCTTTTTGGGCTTCCAGGGCTTGTTCTTGTTGAGTGACAGAGAGTTGGGCTTCCTGGAATTGATCCTCAGACAGGGCGCCCAATTCAGCAATGGGTTTGTAGCGATCGCGTCTAGCTTTGGCGGCGTTTAAGGCGGCTTCGGTGGACTTTAAATTCGCCTGAGCTGATTTTAGCTGTGCTTGTTGTCGTTGTAAATCTTCTTTGGCTTGATTTAAATTGGCTTCGGCTTCTTGAACTGAGGTTTGGGTAGTGATTTGTCTATCTCGATAATCCCGTTGGGTGTGGTTGAGTTCAGCTTTGGCGGAAGCGATGGTGCGTTGGGTGCGATCGCGTTCGGCGCTAATCTGTTTATTTAGGGCAATAATCTGGGCGTCGATTTGCCTAAGTTGTTGTTGATTTTGTTTCAGATTACTTTGTAGCTGGCTTTTTTGAGTTTGGAGGCGGGAGTCGTCAATGGTAGCAATAATATCCCCTTGTTTAACAGGTTGGTTTTCTTTTACCTGGATACTTTTCACGGTTCCTTGGGTGGCGGTTTGTACCAGACGCAATTCACCCGCTGGACGAATTGTGGCAGGGGCTTTTACGGTAATATTGTATTTGGTGAAAGCGGCAAGAGCTACAGCGATTCCACAGGTTCCCACTAGAAACAGTCCGCCAAGGGTTGTCCAGCGACTGATTGGCGGGAGAAACTCATCGCTTTGAATCGGGCGGAGAACCTGAGGGTTAGATTCACTGAGCATAATAAATTAGCAAGCAAAATTTTAGATTATCAAAGCCCATCCCATTCAGGTTAATCTTAACCCCCCTTTATCCCCCCTTGCCAAGGGGGGATAGCAAAGCAAAGTTATTCGATTTCCATCGCCCTGAAGTGAGTTCCCTCCCCTTGATAAGGGGAGGGTTAGGGAGGGGTCTTTTTTTAGGGTTAGGGAGGATTAGTGTGGTTTATTCATGCTTCCCTGACAACGTTTCCTTCAGTATCAAAGTTCATAACTATCCACAATAAATTGGAAAATGCCCAGCAGTTTTTCCAGTTCATTGATGTAATAGCGCGGGTTATCCACGAAAACACAATTGCCCTCTAGCTTCAAAAATTGCCAATCTTCCCCCGTGGTTACACAGCCGTAAATCCTAGAAATTGAGTTATCTTCTAGCTCGTTAAAGCGTTGCGCTCCCAACATTTGAGCAATGCACTGACCTAAACCACCTTTGATATCGCTTTTCTTCGCTTCTACCAAAGACACAATCGGAGCCTGCATCGTCAGAGAAACGGGACTTTTAGCCAAGATAAAATCACATTCTCCTTTCAACCCTTGCTCATCGTCTACATCGAGCTTTTCGCCAGAATAGATGGATAGTTTATTCGGATTTCGTCGTTCTAGCTCAATTAAAATGGGGGCAATAATAAATTCGGATCGGGCTTTTTCACTGGAGGAAGACAGAGCTAATTTAAGGCTGTAGCTAAGGGTTTCCTGTAGCCAATTACTTGGTTCTAAGGTGGCGACATCACTGAAAAGCTGAACCGATTGTTCGGTTAGTCCAAAAGCTTTTTTAACCTGAGTCAATGAAAAATCGCTGTATGCCATAGTAGCAGTTCGGAACTAGACGAGGATTGTCCAACGACTATTTTTCCAATTTAGATAAATATTTCTAATTAAGTATCTTCTGGTTAATCGATTACACTCTGACCAAAATACCAGTCTCCTGTGAATATACTCTTATCAATGTGTGCTATTGTGCCGGGATCTTGATCGGTTATACTAATTTGAAAGGGTGCATACCCACCAGTCACCGCTTCCATCTGTGCATCTGTTAGTTCTTTAATTCGTCCAGTCCGGTTCTGCGGTAGCTGTGTTCGTTGCTCTTTACTCAAACTCCTGTAGTACTGCTTATCTTTCCCAGCGTTGATGATATCTATGTGTGGCATAAGATTATTTATCCATTTACTACTTATTGCTGACTACCCTACCTGTCAATCGTCAGTCAATTTCATGTAGGGTGGGCAAGCATTATAAAGCTTGAAACACTTGTATCATTATTATTTGCTCTTGCCCACCTCACGGTTACTTCTGGTTTATTAGCAGAATGGCAAAATCTCAGTTACACCTCAGTTATATCGAACAGAGGTTTCTAATCAGATAGGCGTTAAGGATACAGAAATATCACGGCTAGCTTCGACAAAACACCAGTTTGCTTTATCTTCAAACTAGGTGGCGGTAAAGGTACTGAAATACCACCTCCCTTAATTGCTTCCATCTGTGCATCTGTCAACTCCTGGCTTGAACCCAGTTTTCCCACAAACTGCTCTGTTGGTTTCTCCATTATCTGTTACCTCTACTCATAAATTATCGGTCTTTCTATCTCAATCTTTATCTCCACATTGATCATCTAGAACAAATGTTTTTCTACCTCTACTAATGCACTATCAGTCACACATCTCTCCTGCTAAATGACTGAGTATTTCTACTTAAACCAGGATTTAATTCATGCTCATGACTCCTGCTCTGGATACCATGATGGAGCAACCATGGTTTGACATAAGGTAAGATTGTCCTACTGTCTAGGAGTCAAATCAAGTCTAGTAAACAATAAATTTTAAATCCAATGACAAAAAACTTCAATCAGTATTTTTACTCAATCTAGTTGTTTGACTAGCCAATTCTCTTCTATCACGGTGGTTTTGAGAATTTTCAAAGATTTATATTTGTTTACATTTAAATACTGATTTACACCTTCCTATTTAACGAAATATAAAATTATTGCTCAAAATGCTTGTCGGCTGCTAAACTGTCTAAACGAAGCAGTTATGTGCAGTAAAAATTAAGGATTAAAACCATGTCTAATATCGATATCATTCGCGCTTGGAAGGATGAGGAGTATCGCAACAGCTTAAGCGAAGAGGAGCGTAGCCAACTGCCCGAAAATCCAGCGGGCATGATTGAACTTTCGGATGATGCGGCGCAAGCTGTGGCTGGTGGTAAATTCGTAGCCAATTTGCCAGCAGTATTCGGGTTTAAAACAGACGAGTACCCAGCATGTGGCTATGCCACCAAGCAAGTTTTCTGCCTACGAATTTGAACAAAAAGAGGAGCATTTCACCTTTGTAGGTTGGGTTGAGGTACGCAACCCAACTTTAGGGTTAGCTTGAGCGATCGTTATGTGCTTTTCCTAACAGGCTCCCAACAAAAATGCACGTTGCTAGAGGGGCGATACATTAGAGGATTGACTCAGACTTGAATGTTCCTATTTGGTATCATGTCCTCGCTTTAACGCTTCCATCTCCGTATCTGTTAGTTCCTCTGTTAGTTCTCCCATAGGCCCAGCCGGGTTCTCCGGTAACTGCGCCCGTTGCTGTTCACTCAGATTCCTGCGATATTCTTCATCTTTCCAAGCGCGGATGATATCAATGTGTGACATAATATTTTACTACTGTATAATCGTCAACAAACTCAATCAACTAAACTGTAAACTTCAAGATTTTAACCGTCAATAAGTATTTTGGCTTAGTTAGCTAAAAATCAAAAAATATTAAAAATAGTTAAAACTAATTAACATCAACTCAGGTTTATAATGGGGTTGCTTTTGAGGATTTAATGAGTCTGAAGTACCACTGCTAGCTGCGTTTAGGATTAACATAAGTTTACATAATTTGCCGAATTTACTCCTGCCATGGATACGATAGATAAACCTAACGTCCCATCTTCCGCCTGGTATCAAGCCGTCACCTTGATTGAACGCATGGCATCGCTGAATTCAGTTGAAAGGAATACAGAGAATAGCAAAGTTGATACGGATTTAGCTGAGCGTAGAAGAGAGCGCTGGCAATCACAACCCCCTTTCAACACAGACTCATACTTCGCTCAACGTCTGGCAATTGATGGCATGACTGAGGATGAATTTATTTACCTCCTCGGTGAGCCAATGGAAGCGGTAAAAAATCGTTTACCTGATGTTCCCGATTGGCTACAGGAGTTGGCAGATGGATTTGCCAATTATACTGACGCTAATGCTAGCGTAATCCCGCCTCCAGAAGAGTTGGGAGAGCAAAAAGAAGCGGGTTTTTTGTACGCCATTGAGCCGCTAATCAACCAAGGGATTGAGCGGCTAAAAAAAGGAATTGAATCGCTGATTCAGAACCAATCAGATTTGCCCTTTGACCCCAATACAGTAGCCGGGTTGCTATTTGCCAATCTGCCAGGGGAATTGCTGTGGAGGTTGAGTCGCACAATGGTGCTGGAATTGAATGTGGCTCGTCTACAAGGACAATTGCAGGGCGATACCCCAGAGGAACGCTTTTTCAGCTTCTTACAACGCTTGCGCGATTTCCTGCGGAATAGCTTCGCTTACCGCGACATTTCCCTCCCTCTACTCCAAGAGTACCCGGTTCTGGCTCGACAAGTGGTTATCTGTATTAATCATTGGGTCAGATTTAGCCTGGAATTTATCCAACATCTTTGTGCTGATTGGGAGGCTATTGGCAGTACATTTACGCCAGAAACAGATCCAGGTGTATTAGTACAAGTAGATACAGGTGCAGGAGACAAACATCGAGGCGGGCGTTCGGTAATCATTGCTAAGTTTAGTTCGGGTTTTCAGATAGTCTATAAGCCAAAATCTCTAGCAATAGACGTGCATTTTCAGGAACTCCTCACTTGGCTAAATGAACGGGGCAATCACCCCCCATTTCGCACCCTAAATGTGATGAATCGCCATACCTACGGCTGGGTAGAATTTGTTCGCACCCAAGCTTGTAATTCCCCAGAAGCCGTTGAGCGTTTTTACCAACGGCAAGGGGGCTACTTGGCATTACTTTATGCTATGGAAGCAATGGATTTCCACCAGGAAAATTTAATCGCAGCCGGGGAAGATCCAGTTCTAATTGACTTAGAATCCCTATTTCATCCGGAAAGTGAGGGATTTGATACTCAAAAATCATTCGTTGTTGCCAGTAAGAGGATGGTTGATTCAGTTTTACGGGTAGGATTACTACCGCAGCGAATTTGGGCAAATCGGGAATCTGAGGGGGTTGACTTCAGTGGTTTAGGGGGTGCCCCAGGGCAGATGACGCCAAATCCTGTACCGTCTTGGGTGGGAACAGGTACGGATGAGATGCGGTTGACGAAAGAGCGGATGGCGATGCCAGGAAGTCAGAATCGTCCTAAGCTTAATGATACTGAGGTTAATGTCCTCGACTACACCGACGCGATCGCAACTGGGTTTAGGGATATTTATCAGTTACTCCTGAATCACCGAGACGAGTTATTATCAGACCATGGCATATTAACCCGGTTTGCAGAGGATGAAGTGCGGGTGATCTTGCGCCCCACCCAAACTTATGGGTTACTATTACAGGATAGTTTTCATCCCGACTTGTTACGAAATGCCTTAGATCGCGATCGCTTTTTTGATCGCCTTTGGCAAGAGGTTACCCGTCGCCCGCATCTGACAAAAGTAATTCCGGCTGAACGCGATGATTTGTGGGAGGGTGATATCCCGATGTTTACCACACGCCCCAATTCCCGCCATCTGTGGCGGAGTACCCATCCCTCCATCCCTCCCTTTCAAAGGGGGGTAAGGGGAGATAAAAAGAGGCTGGGGGAGAGGTTAACCAACCCACAAATTGCTGATTTTTTCACCGAATCGGGAATGACACGGGTGCGACGCCGCCTACAGCAACTGAGTGCAGAGGATTTAACTCGCCAACTGTGGTTTATTCAGGCTTCCCTGACAACCTTGTCAGTGGATGCAGATCGGGCAGGATGGACAAGGTATCATCTTAAGGAAACCCAGACTCGTGTCACTGGCGAACAACTTTTAGCGGCGGCTTGTCGAATTGGCGATCGCTTGGAAACCTTAGCCTTGCGGGGTGAGGAAGATGTTACCTGGCTGGGGTTAACCTTGATTAAGGAACGCCATTGGACATTGTTACCCTTGGGGATGGATCTCTATGATGGTATACCAGGGATTGCTTTATTCTTAGCTTATCTGGGCGCGATCGCAAAGGAGAAACGCTACACTCAATTGGCACGAGTTGCCTTAAGTTCCATTCAACATCAGATAGCGGAAAATCCATCATCGATTCCCTCGATTGGGGGGTTCAGTGGCTGGGGCGGGATTATCTACACGTTTACCCATTTAAGTGTACTGTGGCAGCAACCGGAACTCTTAGCTGAGGCGGAAGGATTACTCGATCATCTCACAGAACGAATTGAAAAAGACGAACAATTCGATATAATCGGCGGTGCGGCTGGGTGCATTGGCAGTTTACTGAGTCTGTATCATTGCAATCCATCTCAACGCACACTTGATATAGCTATTCAATGTGGCGATCGCCTGTTGGCTTGCGCTCAAACGATGGCGGTGGGGATGGGTTGGATGCCCGTTGGTGTGGGCAAAAAGCCCCTGACAGGATTCTCCCACGGTGCAGCTGGGATAGCCTGGGCGTTGCTGGAACTTGCTGCTGTCACAGGGGAGGAGCGATTTCAGGAAGCTGCACAGGATGCGATCGCTTATGAACGCAGTCTCTTTTCCTCAGATGTCGGGAATTGGCCCGATCTACGCGAATTTGAGACTACCGTGCTTTCTGGAAACCCAGGACAAGTCAATTATATGACGGCTTGGTGTCACGGAGCGCCAGGAATTGGATTAGCTCGATTGCGCTCTATGCCTCATCTGGAGGATACCGAAACTCGTGCAGAAATCGACACCGCCCTCAAAACCACGCTTACTCAAGGATTCGGGATGAATCATTCCTTGTGTCACGGTGATCTGGGTAATCTAGAATTATTACTGCAAGCCCGTCTTACCCTCAATGATCCTCAATGGCAGGATCATCTGAACCGTTTGAGCGCGATGATTCTCCAGAGTATCGATGAATATGGCTGGCTGTGTGGAGTACCTTTAGGCGTCGAAACACCAGGATTGATGACGGGGCTGGCAGGAATTGGTTATCAACTGTTGCGATTAGCCCAACCTAATTATATTCCCTCGGTGCTGGTGTTGGAGTCTCCAGAACTCAACAATAGCCATTAGAATACCAGCAATGTCTAGCTGGGATAAAACGTTAATTTTGATTATTCAAGCAGTGTTCAAATTTTATGAGCATTTAGTCTGAGGAGGTTGTAATGACATGATAGAATGCCATGACCTATGCCCAAAGGTTTGTACACTTAACCATAGGACGTATAAAAGTTAAGTGAGTTAGCAATAAGGAGTGAAGAAATATCAGAGTGTTCTCCAACACAGCGAAGAAGACTGTGGTGCTGCTTGTCTGGCGACGATTACTAAACATCACGGGCGTACCTTTACCATTAGTCGTATCCGAGAAGCTGTTGGTACGGGACAACAGGGAACCACTTTATTGGGATTAAAACGAGGCGCGGAAGCCCTAGGATTTAACGCCCGTTCCGTTAAAGCCACCCCGGAAATCCTCGACAAATTAGATCAAGCCCCCTTACCCGCCGTCATTCACTGGAAAGGCTATCACTGGGTTGTATTATATGGACAACGGGGCAAAAAATACATCATCGCTGATCCCGGTGTAGGTATCCGTTATCTGTCCAAAACCGAACTCGCCCAAGGTTGGTTTAATGGGGTAATGCTTTTACTCCAACCCGATGCGAGTCGCTTTTTTAGCCAACCGGATGATAGCGATAAACCCAGTGGTTTTCTCCGCTTCTTCAAGCGAGTTTTACCCTATCAAGGAATTCTCGGCGAAGCCTTATTAATTAACCTAGTTCTCGGTTTACTTTCCCTAGCTTACCCCTTTTTCATTCAAATTCTCACCGATGAAGTGTTGGTACAGGGGGATACCCAATTGCTAACCGGAGTAGTAGTTGCGGTGATGATCATGAACCTGGTGCAAAGCAGCCTCCAACTCGTACAATCGAACCTCATTGCCCACTTTGCTCAACGCTTAGAATTGGGACTCGTCCTGGAATTCGGACGGCAAATTCTACGCCTTCCCTTAAGTTACTACGAATCCCGTCGTAGTGGCGAAATCGTCAGCCGTCTCCGCGATATCCGTGAAATTAACCAACTCGTCTCCCAAGCCATTATCAGCCTCCCCAGTCAGTTTTTTATTGCCCTGGTTTCCTTGGGATTCATGCTGTTCTATAGCTGGAAACTGACAATAGCGGCGGCGGTGATTGCTGTGTTAATGACTCTTTCCACAATCATTTTTCTCCCCACTCTACAACAGAAAACCCGCCGACTTTTAGTCACCGATGCCGAAAACCAAGGAGTTTTAGTCGAAACCTTTAAAGGCGCACTCACCCTAAAAACTACCAACGCCGCCCCCCAAGCCTGGGAGGAATTTCAAAGTCGTTTTGGTCGCCTTGCTAATATTACATTCCGCACGATTCAAATTGGCATTTATAATAATGTATTCTCTGGATTAGTCTCCAGTATCGGTAGTATTGCCTTACTCTGGTTTGGGAGTCGCCTAGTCATTGAAGATGAATTAACCATCGGTCAATTGCTGGCATTTAACAGCATGAATGGTAACTTTACCAGCTTCATTAAAACCACAATTACCTTTGTGGATGAATTCACCCGTGCTCAAACCGCAACCGAACGATTAACTGAAGTCATCGACGCCACTCCAGAAACCCCAGATGACAGCAAAAAACCCTTTGCCAAAATTCCCGACGCGGCGGATATTATCTGCACCAATCTTAACTTTCATCATACCGGACGAGTGAACCTACTCACGGATTTTTCTCTCACCATTCCTGGCGGTAAAGTCACTGCATTAATCGGTAAATCTGGCTGTGGTAAAAGCACCTTAGCCAAACTCATCGCCAGCCTCTATTCACTGCAATCGGGCAATATTCGCATTGGCATTTATAATCTCCAGGATCTCTCCTTGGACTGTTTACGACAGCAGGTTATCCTGGTTCCCCAAGAACCCCATTTCTGGAGTCGTTCCATTTTAGAGAATTTCCTCTTCAGCTATCCCAACGCCACGTTTGAGCAAATTGTCACCGCCTGTCAAATTGCCAATGCTGATGAATTTATTAATCAACTTCCCGATAAGTATCAAACGGTTTTAGGCGAATTCGGTGCGAATATTTCTGGGGGACAACGACAGCGACTAGCCATAGCTAGGGCAATTGTCACTGAGCCCCCGATACTTATTTTAGATGAATCAACAGGCGCTCTTGACCCCGTAGGCGAAGCAGAAGTTCTAGACAAATTACTCTTTCATCGCCAAGGTAAAACCACAATTATGATTAGTCATCGCCCTCGCGTGATTAACCGCGCCGATTGGATTGTACTCCTAGAGAATGGACAACTCAAACTAACGGGAACTCCCGATGAATTACGCCGCTTGGAAGGAACTCATCTAGACTTCATCAACCCTTAAGTTCGTAGTTGCGCTGTCTTCGCCATAAACTGACGTGGCACGCCTAAAATAGAGCAATAATAATTATTTTATCGGGTCACTAGGGATCGGGTATCGAGAATTATCTGACACCGCCTACATTTAGACAAGGGCGAGTCTAGACAAGTTAATTCTAACACCGCCTACTATGAACAGCGACTCGCCCCTACAATAAACCGGGATAATTCCTACAATCCCAATTTACTCTAAATTACCCGACTAATCTATCCAGATAAAAGATTGTTAACGGGTAGATAAGTAATACCAAATCGGGGTTAGCTACCCCCGTTATAACCTAGTCCGCGTAGGCGGACTTTGTTTGTGTAGCAGCGATTTCAATCGCCGTGGCAAAAGGGGGTAATAAAGGCGGATTTGGTATAATAGGATCATTAACTTTTGGTAAAAATACGCGATCGCTCATTGGGAAGAGGCAAAGACATCGCAACTATAAACTTAATCAGATACTAATCGTCCCACCTCTGAGGCTTTGCGAATAATAATTTTATCCCCTGGATTAACCCTCACTATTGTGGGATTATTATCCGCCACCAACTGTCCCGCCTCCCGCGTAATTTCCAAACTCAGTTCTCCGGTTTCATCAAACAACAAAACTGAATTTTGTATTACCTGTCATCTGTTCCTGAGACAGCCGCTGAATTTACAGTTTCTTTGCTAATATACTGCAAAATTCGCTCAAAGTCACGGCGAATTTCAGCTAATTGTTTCACCTCTTTGTTGGAACCTGCGATCGCGTCTATTTCTTGCTGCCGTTTTACGCTAATTTGTTGCTCAATTTGGCGATAGGTTTGTTGCTCTACTTCCCACAGTTTAAGATTAATTTGATTTTCTAAATATTTAGCAATTGTCTGAAATTGAGTTGTAATATAACGGATAATATCGTTCATTTGCTTTTCCATCTGTGCTGTGGATTCCCGACTATCTGATTCAGCTTTTTCCGAGAAAAGGATTGTCGCTGAACTCAAGAAATGCGAGATATGAACAATCGGAGTCATTGCTTCTACCGTCTGCCAAGGTTTGACTTGAAACTCGGCTAAATTCTGGGGAGAGTTTTCTGAGATCATCTTAACGGTATCCCTAAAATTTTTCAACCAATACAGTTGATGCTGGATGCGTTGTGCCTTTTTAGAGTTATCTAAATTTTCAGTATTCTGTTGAATATTTTCCCATGATTCTAGCAAAATTTTCACGAGGTTTCCTTTCAAGATTGTACCGACATGCTCGTGCAGGGATATCATCGCCTGCTTCAGAGTATTAGCTATTTGTTGTCCCGCTTGTTCATAATGCTTTTGGATATTCAGTTCCGTTCGCTGAGTCAATTGTTCAAAGTTAAGTTGGCTACCCAAGGCTAATTGCAGGATATCCCCTTCTTGAATAATCGCGGCAGATAGACGCAGAATTATCCCCTGAATCTTGGTACGCAGGCGATGGCGTTCTTGGTGTAGAATTCGATTTAGGCGGGTAAGAATTTCTAAGAATACGGAGTCTTGGGGGGTGGTACGACTGATGTGGAATTGCGCGTCATCCACACAGCTTAAGGCGATGCGAATGGGTGTATCAAATCGGCTCAAATACCCTCGCTGTTCGACAAAAGTATTCAATGTCTCCATTAAGGTGGAAAAACGACTCACGTCTATCAGAAACTTATCCCCTGCATCGATTCCTTCACAGTAGTCTTTTGCATCAATAAAACAGATCGGAAATTCATCAAGATTATAGGGATGTAAGGCTTCCGTCAAACTGCGGCGGTAGTTAGCCATTTTTTCACTATCATCACCCGCCTCATCAGACATTTTATTAATCACCAGCATCATTTTCCAGTGATAGCCCTGATGGTAGGCTAACTGCTTAAAATTTTCCACCGTTATGGCGTCAAATAGCATTGAGGTAAGACAGAAAACCAACAAATCTGCCTTCGCGATCGCGCCATAAGTTATTTCATCATGATCCTGCCGTTCTGTAAAGAGTCCAGGGGTATCGATAAGTTCTATTCCCTGCCAATTATAATGGGTGATCTGATCCATTGTGATATCTGAATGAATGGCAATATCCCGTCGCCCTGTTAAAGCTGAAATGAGGGTAGATTTTCCCGCCCCATATTGTCCCACCACCACAACACTCAGCATTCCTTGATGGCGATAGGTATTGAGTTCATGGCGTAGTTTTTGACGAATTTCAGTTAGAGGCGTTTGGTTTATTTTCGCCAGATATTTGTCAAATTTGATACAGGCTGTCGTTAACTTAGACGCGACAACCACCGATTTAAATTGATTCGTCATTCGTCATTCGTCCTTTGTCTTATGTCTTATGTACAGTCGGGGCGGGTTTAGTTACATCTGGGTGTAACCAAAAAGATAGTAGTGAAACCCGCCCCTACACAATTTTCCCTATCTCCCGATAACTGATAACTGATAACTGATAACTGATAACTCCCTCATCTACTGAAGGCGATGCATAGACACATCTTCTTGCAAAATTCGATTAATTTCCTGGCTGTCTAGATAAGATTGGACTTGAAATTTGGTTTGAATATTAATCTGTTTACCAAACTCCCGTTTTACTTGGGTAATTGTTTTGTTAATTCCGGCTTCAGTTAAGGTTTCATAGTTTCCTTGACACCAATCGACAATCCGCTTACCATAGGCGACATTAAGCCGATTAATCGTATCATTGAGTTTTTGCTGAGGCTGATGAAACTGCTTTGACATTAGCTCAAATTCTTGAATCAGTCCCTCAATATACTGCATAAGGTTACCTGCTACATGGCGATAATAGCCGCGAAAATTATCAGCCGCTTGTTCGGTGATCTGGCGCTGACTCTCGCGAATTTGAGGAACTAATAACTTAGACAACCGTTGAACGGCAAAATGGCGTTTTTGTTCGCGAGTTGTAAAAACGCCCAAAATGCTATTGAGCACAACTGCTCCCATCATCACTGTTTTGTTCACCGGGGGACTAAAATGAGTAACGACAGTTTGGGAGAGTCTCAGGAAACTACCGCCAATTTGTGCCGCATTATCGCTGTACAGATCAGAAATACTGGGGAAAAATCGGAGATTATCCCCACCCATCTGAGCCATTAATTGTAAGTCTGTTCCCAGTTCGGATAAGGCGATTTCTACATCCCGGTTAAAGTTTTGCACCGTTGTTTGATAGGCGTGTTGCAGGCGATCATCAATTTCCAGGGCTTGCAGTTTATAGTCCCAATTTTGTCTTAAGCTTTCCTGACTAAAATTCCAATTGGATTCAGCAAAATCGGGTAAACTGTTGAAAATATCTTGAAAAATGCTGGCAATTTGATACTGGAGAAATTCCAGATGATCCTTCCCCGCTTGTTTAATTTGCGCCTGTAAGGTTTCCCGTTGACGGGTGAGGGTAGTACTCAATTGTTGATAGCTTTGACTTTTCTGACTCATCCAGTGGTAGGGGCGTTCAATCGTACCCACAGTGGAACCCAGAAGCGTTTGCGATCGCCGAATTGCGCCATGCTTAACTAGGGATTCGCGGATGGAGTCTAAAAAGTCCTGGATGCGACTAGCTTTGAGCAGTTTTTCCCGATTGGCTTGGTGTTCGGGTTCCCTTGCCATTTGCGCCGCTAGCAGCATGACGGGGATAATATCAAAGTAGTCGTTGGCATAATGGTTTTGGGCATAGCGATGGATGCGATCAATATGTCCAGCAATCCCACTACTTCCCTCTGAGGTAAAGAGTTTATCAGGATTTTTTAAGAAGTAATCTAAGCGACGCGGATCACGTAGGTTATATTTAAGGTTGAGCAGAATAAGTAAGGGTTTTGCTTTGGCTTTTAATTGCTGCAAGAATTGGAACTCAGTTTCTTGGATGCTGTCATTGGTAACAACATAACAAATCAGATCCGATTCCTCAATCACACTGGCGACAATTTCTTCTTCGCTTTTCCCTCCCGGTGCGCCAATTCCTGGGGTATCGATAATGCGAATATTCTTCCAATCATACACTCGATTAAAGCGAGTCGTGCGCTGTCCCCCACTACCAATCGCTTCCCAGCCTTCACCAATAATAATCGCATGGAGGGTACTTTTGCCGACTTTGGTTTTCCCCATACAGGCAAGACTAAAATGGTGCAGAGCGCGTTGTTTTGCCCACAGGGATTCGCGTACAGAGTTTAATTCTTGCCCAATCTCGGTGGCTAAGGTTTTTTGGGTTTGATTTAAGTGATTGATCAGTTCTTTCGTGGTTGGGTTCGTTGGCTGCTTTTTAATGGTTTTCTGGAGGTTTTCGAGGGTGAGTTGTAGGGTTTGATTTAAGCTGATTAACGTGGATTCAGTATCCGTGAGTGCGGTTTCAGCGAAGCGATAATCTTCCCCAGCGATCATACTATTGCGTTGTACCGCTTCTTCGTAATCGGGTCCAGCTAAGAGGATTTGTCGTTGCAATTGGACAATGCGGCGTCCCAGAGTTTCGGGGGCGAAGGTAGCGAGTTTGGCGATTAAGGTGCGGGATAAGATAGACTCTGCACCCATGAGTAAAATCGCGCTGAGTGAGAGTTTTTCGGTGTGAGAATCCCTGCCTTTTTGCCGATTGGCTTGCAGGGTTTGGGCTTGAGTTAGCATCTGTTCCACCTCTGTCGCATCCCAGCGCCAAATTTGCGCCACCTGTGCAATCATTTGCTGTTCGAGAGGGGAAAAGAGTCCATCGACATAAGCCAGCGCCAGGAGTTGCTGCATGGCTTCCCGTTGTTGTTCCTCTGGGATTTGCTGGGCGATGTCCTCTACCGGGAGGAGGGTTTTCTCTTGGGTGAGAATTTTCTCCATTTCTTGGATTGTCTGTTTTCCCACCTGAGTTTGATCTGCCAATTCATGCAAGAGTTTCGACTCTTCCCGATGAATTTGGCGATCGGCGCAGACGAGATGGGTGAGTAGGAGAAAGGGGTAGTCGAGGGGTTCACTAGCCATGGGAGTGGTGTTGGGTAGGGTTACCTGGGGGTAAATGCCGGAGGTTAGGGATACCATGATAAAGGAAAGCACAATAGGTTCTCCTATACAGTTCCCAGGGAAAGCGATCGCGAACCGGATGCTTTGACTGCAAACACACCGAGGGGAGATGGCTAAACGTGAAAATGGTTATCTTACACCAAGCCAATTAATTTGATGGAATTACCAGTCTTTGTAGGGTGGGTTAGGCGGGAACTGAATGATGGTACGTAGCCGTTAAATGAACTATCCGCCGTAACCCACCAAATTGTAGTGGAGGACAACCCGACTAACTTGAATAGATTGGTGTTAATGATGGGACGTAACCGTTACATTAACTATCCACCGTAACCCACAAAATTGAGTAAAGGGCGACCCGACTAACTTGAATAGATTGGTGTTTTTGATTAATGCAGGCGGGTCGCCCCTACACGGCTAATGTTGACTGATTTTTGTCGGGGCGCTAAACACGATCACATCCTATGTCAATAAATGTAATCGTTTTGATTGATGAAAATTGTCTAAGTCGGTTTTATTGACATGGCAAAAGGCAGGTAGGGGCGCAAGCCTTGCGCCCCCAAAATTTAGGGCTTTAGCCCTTACTACAAACCCGTTAAAACCGAGATTGTCTTTCCTCTTTCCCTGGCACCAGATAACCCTCCGTCCACTCGGGACGCGGGGGAACATTTCCCTCCTTAATATCATTCTGCCATTCACTATCCGATTTGCGAACAACTCCCGGCATTTGAAATTCATAATAGCTTAACACGGGTCCAGCATACACCATTTTGTCTTCACCATTATCCACCGCAATCATCAGCAAATCTACATTCCCTACTCCTTGGTGCAGTACCGCCCCCGGATCACCAAAAACGGGATCGGGAACATCCGTATGTACATCGGCAACAATGGCATCCCAACTATTAGAATCCTTGGGTTCTTCGTAGAATAAAGACGGATACCAACCACTGTAATAAGGACCTCCTGAACCGCCATCAATTTCCACAATATTTCTGAGGAATTGAGTCTCAGCTTGGCTAAGTTCCTGCTGTGCCAATTCCTTGGTGGCAATGCCTTTCAGGATGGCTAATTTTTCCGCAAAGTTCTCTAAAAATTCGACTTGTTGTTCCTGAATCTGGCGAGATGAACCGGGAAAACTGGTTTGATTAATCTGTTTGGCGGCTAACTGTACCATCCTCTCAAACCGTTCCCAAAATTCTGGTCTGGGTTCAACAAATCCGGCGGGGTAAAAGCAACGAGTTCCACCAGTGTAGGATTGTTTGGCATATAAAATCGTGTCGTGGCGTAACTGCGTCCAAGAGGCTAATTGGGTATTTAGGGTTTTCATTGCCCAGGCTTTTGTCCGCATTGCTTCGGGGTATTTCGCTTCGGTGGTTGGTGTTGAAAGTTCCCGTAATGTGGCTAACCAATTTAGGTAGATGTTTTGTTCCCAGATGGCAGGATTTTGCTGATCCACAACGGTTTTGACAGCAGCTAAGTGATGTTGATAATTGAGTCCATCTCTAAATTGACGCCCTCCTCTATTCGTCATCCGATCCACTAATTCGGGGACAATCTGATTATTACCTAACGCGGCAAACGCCACATCTAAACTACTGGGAATACGACGTGGTACTTTCTTTCCATCCCAGAGAATGTCATCATAAAGCCCACGGGGTTTAAACTGGGAAAAATCAACGCTGCGATCGCGTCCAAATAAGTTAAACTCTTGAAGCTGTCCAGATTCAATGGCATCAAGGGTTTCAGCGACGCGACTATTCTGGTTAAAATAGGCTCTAACTCGATTCCCGGAAAGTAGCGATCGCGCCACGGCGATAAAATAATCGGCATCAAGGATACTCTCCTCTAATACACCCGTACCATATTCCTGCCGTAATTGAGGCAGCCTCTGCGCCATACCCGCTAAGATTTCATCCAGCGATCGCGCCAAATACTCGGCTTCTAATTCCTCCAACATAGCATCATAAGACCGATGCCATGCATGAAGTAACGCATCACTAGAGACAAACACAGGCAAATCCCGACTATAAATGTTATAAAATATAGCGGCAAAGCTAGGAGCGCTCATCCGTTCACTGACGACAAAGCCATTACGTTGAAAAATCGCTAATTCTTCCGCATTCAGGCGAAAGTCATCACGAGGTTGAATGGGAATTATCTGATCCCGATACCGCCGAGAAATATCCTCTGGTGATAAATTAAATTCATCCCAAAACTTCGCCGTCGTCACATCCCAACTAATTTGAGGCAAATACTCAGCTCGACTGGCGTATCGCTGCTGAAAGGCTTGCGGGGATATCTGTCCAATTTGTTGAAGTTCTTGGTTAAATTGTCGGGTATTTTTTGCTTCAAATATTGATACAAAAATTTATAGTGTAAAGGTTATAAATAAATAAACTCAAGACTCGACGCCAGTATAACACAGTTCGTAGTAGGCACTTTAGTGCCATAAATATATAGCTGGGCGATATTCAGGTTCGTAGTAGGCAATTTAGTGCCATAAACACATAGCTTGGCGATATTCAAGTTCGTAGTAGGCAATTTAGTGCCATAAACCCATAGCTTAGCGACATTCAGGTTAATAGGAAAGTTAGTGCGATCGCGTCCGATCCACCTTAACTTTTCTTGGTAAGCTTTTAGAGCCAAACAAGAGAGACGTTCTGGGAGAACGTCTCTACGACAATTGCCATAACGTCAACGTCTCTAATTCACAAAGACTTGACCATCTTCTTGAATTCTCAGAACCCCTTGGTTACTGTCTAAGGTTGTTTTTTCTTCAAAAGTAACCTCCAATTGCCCAGTTTCATCAGCAGACATGGGCATCATCTGAATTAAGCCATCATCCTGACGAACGGCGGTTATCGTAATCGGCGTGGGCAAGTTTTGCAGGAGAATTTCTTCTCCACCTGACAAATATCGACGATCAGTATGTCCGACAGCTTGATAAGAAACAACAGCGTTGGTGTTATTTTTCAGTCGCACATCAACAGTACCATTTGTGGGTTGAATTCGGGCAACTGCATCACTGCGTACTTCAGGTAGAGGGGGTTGAGACACACTTGTAGGCGTTGTAGGCGTCATTTGTCTATTAAGCATTTGACCGCCTCTACCCCTCTGTGCTGCTGCATTCTGCGGACATCCGGGTGGAACCATGCGTGTACTATTGTAAGGTTCTTCGTAGTAGATTCCCGGACAAGGATTAACTTGAGCTAACGTGGAAATCGGTACGGCTGATGCTTCTAGAATCGTTGCTGGCAGACTAATCAGGATGCCGCCAACTATCGCTCCTAATAGTCCGGTATTTTTTAGCTTACTCTGATGTTCTTTTTTCATGAAAACCTCTTTTAAAATTATCTATGGACGATAGTTTTGCCACCCAAACTAAATTTAATTACTTAGTTGAATTATCAGGCAAGACTATTTTACGATCCGTAATAGATCCGTAACAGCTTAAGGTATACGAATACTGTTCGCGCCAGAACCGAGTTGCCTCTGATTTTCGTTGTCCACCTAACAATTTAACCGCTTCTATTGACCGTTTCATCTGCCTAGGGAAGGGCATAACCTTCTATCGAAAGTAGGAGTTTTCTATAAGCCTAGCTCCTACACCCTGCGCGAAGCGCACGTCATTCGGCAAAAATATCTAACTGCTGTACCGATGTGTCTGGCGTAATCGTTTCAGTATCTTTGGCTTTCTTGCCAATACCTTTCCGCAATCCCATAGCAATTTTACTGTGCTTTTCAATTTGCCCCATCACCTGCTTTGCCCGTTGAATCACAGCAGGGGGTAAACCCGCCAGACGCCCCGCTTCAATCCCATAAGACTTATCTGCCCCACCAGGTTGAACTTGGTGTAAAAAGATAATTTCATCGGGTAATTCTTTTACCGTTACCTGATAATTGGCAACATTCTCTAAAATAGATGCTAGTTCGTTCAATTCATGGTAATGGGTAGCGAAAATAGTGCGTGCCTGAATTTGCAAGGATAGATATTCTGCCACAGCCCAAGCAATGGATAACCCATCAAATGTGGCTGTTCCTCTGCCAATTTCATCTAATAGAACCAGAGACTTATTGGTGGCATGATTGAGAATATTCGCCGTTTCATTCATCTCCACCATAAACGTGGATTGACCCGTGGCTAAATCATCAACCGCCCCCACACGAGTAAAAATGCGATCGCAGATTCCCAATGTCGCCGATGTCGCCGGGACAAAACTCCCCGTCTGCGCCATAATTTGAATTAATCCCACTTGGCGTAAATAGCAACTTTTGCCACTGGCATTGGGTCCTGTGAGGATAATTAAATCGGGATGTTGATGATTTCCTGTCTCCGTCTTTTCTTCAGCAGATGACGCGGACTCTTCCCATCCCAAATAGGCTGAATTAGGCACAAAAAACCCCGGTGGGAGAGACTTTTCTACCACGGGATGGCGTCCATCGATAATCCTAATCTCTCGCCCCTCTACCATTGTGGGACGGCAATATCCCTGACGTACAGCCACCTCAGCTAAACCAGACAGGACATCAATCGCCGCCACTGCACGAGATAGGTTGCGAATTAACTGGGCATAGTTTCCCACTTGGGTACGTAATCCGACAAAAATCTCGTATTCTAAGCGGTTTAAATCATCCCGTGCGGTGAGAATCCGAGTTTCTCGTTCTTTTAAGTCGGGGGTAATGTAGCGTTCTTCGTTGGTGAGGGTTTGCTTGCGGATGTACTCCTGGGGAACTTGGTCGGCTTTAGAGCGAGAGATACTGATGTAATAGCCGAAGGTTTTGTTATATCCTACTTTTAGATTAGCAATGCCCGTGCGATCGCGTTCGGTGACTTCTAGGTTAGCAATCCACTGCTGATCCTCCTCCGCCATGCGGCGCATCTCATCGAGTTGGTCATTCACCCCGGAACGAATCAAATTGCCTTCCTTTATCTGTAACGGCGGCGATTCCACCAGATGGGCGCAAATCGTTTGTCCCAACTGTTCTAATTCTGGGGGAACTTTTTGTAATGCCCTTACATAAGGGGAACCCCCATAAGCCGCGAGTTCTGCCAAGTCCGGTAATTTTAAGAGGGAATCCGCTAACGCCACCAAGTCCCGTGCATTTGCTGTTCCTGAACTTGCTCGTCCCGTTAACCGGTCTAAATCATAAATTCCCCGTAATAACTGGCGTAAATCTCCCCGCAGTCCGGTATTTTCCACCAACTCCTGAATCGTATCCTGTCGCGCCCGAATTCCTTTAATATCTAATAACGGTTGCAATAACCAACGCCGTAATGCCCGTCCTCCCATGGAGGTACTGGTTTGATCTAATGCCCAGAGAAGGGAACCATGAAACGTATTATCCCGCACCGTTGCTGTAATTTCTAAATTGCGGCGGCTTTGGTGATCTAATATTAGATAATCCGCTAAGGTATAGGTGCGTAAATGTTGCAGGGCGACATAATTTTCTTTTTGAGTTTCTTCTAAATATTCCAGCAATCCTCCCGCCGCCCGCACTCCCAGAGGCAGATGTTCACAACCCATCCCTTCTAGCGATCGCACTTTAAATCGTTCCAAAAGTCGTTGTCTTGCTTCTGAGGGACTGAAGGGGGTTTGGGAACGCAGGGTGTAGCAAAAGGAGTTCGGTAACCAATCGGGTAAAGACTCCGATTTTTCCCCTGGGCGCAGCATACTGCCCAAATCCGGGGCGTTGGTGGGAATTAGGACTTCTGAAGGGTGCAAGCGCAATAGTTCCTGTACCAGTAGCTCTAAATCCGTCGCTTGGGTAGTGAAAAATTCCCCCGTCGAAATATCAGCATACGCTAATCCCCAATGATTCCCCGCCATCACCACCGCCGCCAGGAAGTTATTGCGTTTAGCAGTTAGCATCCCCGCTTCGGTTAATGTACCAGGGGTGAGAATACGAGTTACTTCTCGTTTCACCTGACGCCCTTCTTTGGCGGCGACTGACGCATCTTCTACCTGATCACAAATAACAATGGCATAACCTTTTTCCACTAACTGAGTGGCGTGGCGTTCAATGGAGTGATGGGGTACACCAGTCATGGGAACTCGTCCCACACCCTTCCCCGCCTCCTTACTGGTGAGGACTAATTCCAATTCTTCGGCTATCCGTCGCGCATCTTGGAAGAAGGTTTCATAGAAGTCGCCAACTCGATACAGCAGTACCGCATTCGGATACTGGTCTTTGAGTTCAGCAAAATGCTGCATCATCGGCGTTAGCTGTTGGCGGTCTACCGTCCGATGATCCGCATTCTCAGACGCCACTAGCTTCGCCTTATCGGTAGCGCGAATGGGAGTAGCACCGTTGGATTCGGGAGTAGATGCGTTGGGATGTCCGCTCATGAACAGTCTTTGATATGCCGACAACAATCATGACTTTACCGCAATCTGGGTAAAATTGGTCTTAAAAATTTGTGAGGATTGGGTATTCAGCAGCAGAAAGACCGGAAAATTGACTGAATAGACGCAAACCCAACTTAACAACACAGCTTATTTATTCCTCTAGACTCTGAGGTTGGCAAATGGGAATTTCAATCCAAAATTCAGTTCCTTCTCCTGGCTGAGAACTGTATTTAAAAATTCCCCCATGTTTTTCCACGATAATTTGATAACTAATCGAAAGACCCAAACCTGTCCCTTTGCCAATCGGCTTGGTCGTAAAAAAGGGATCGAAAATTTGCGATTGGAGTTCTGGGCTAATTCCCGCACCACTGTCGGCAATTTGAATCACGACATGATTTGGAGATGAGCAGTGATCGTCCTCTAATTTTACCGTGCTATTGTTCAGGTTATCATTTTTTTCAACATTCGGAGACTGAACACTTGTGGAAATTGTAATCGTTTGTTTATCTGGCTCGCATTCTTCTAAAGCATCGATCGCGTTGCTCAAAACATTCATAAAAACCTGGTTCAGTTGGCTCGGATAACATTCAACCAAGGGCAACTCCCCATAATTTTTGATCACCTGAATTCCCGGATAATTATGTTTCCCTTTCAGGCGATATTGCAAAATCAGTAGCGTACTATCTACCCCTTCATGAATATCCACTAACTTTTTCTCAGCTTGGTCAAGGCGAGAGAAGTTTCGCAACGACAAAACGAGCTTGCGAATCCGCTCAGAACCCAATTTCATGGATTCTAACAGCTTGGGTAAATCTTCTTTCAGAAACTCCAAGTCAATCAGATCTAGCAACTCAATAATCTCTCGCTCCGGATGAGGATGGTATTTCTGATATGAATGAATAATAGTCAGTAAATCCTGAGCATACTGACTGGTATAAACCAGGTTACCATAAATAAAATTCACCGGATTATTAATTTCGTGAGCCACCCCTGCAATCAACTGTCCAAGACTCGACATTTTTTCCGTCTGAATCAGTTGTGCTTGAGTTTGCTTGAGATGGTGGAAAGCACTTGCCAATTGTTGCGCTTGCGCTTGAGTATGGGTAAATAATTCCGCTTGCTGAATCGCCACAGCCGCTTGATCGGCTAGCTTTCTCAGGAGTTTAATCTCTGAAGGGAGCCAGTCTCGCCTAGCTTTACATTCCTGAGCAATCAGAAGTCCCCAGAGGGGTTGTTCCCATCGTGGACATGGGAAACTATCCGGCATAATAGGTATCTCATTAGCTTGAGGATTCCCGACACCAATGGGAACAATTAAAGCGGCTTGCACTTGACAACGCTGTAAAAACTCTCGCTGATCCGGAGTTAAGCGGGCTTGAGTGACATCCTGAATTACTCCTAATTTGCCGAGCTGGTAAAATTGAATCTGGGCTTTCGAGAAATACTGCTGCGGATCGTCAATGTTTAAAAGTGATAACCACTCCCCTGTAATCGATTCCACAATCACTTGACCATGGGAATCATCGGTGAACCGATAAATCATCACTCGGTCAGTATCCAACAGTTGGCGAACTTCCCGTACAATCGTTTGCAGAGTCGTTTTCAGATCCAGAGTACCGCGAATTTGGTTGGTAACCCGTTGCAGCGCCCGCCCTTGCTCTAGAGATTGCTGTAGCTTGGCGGTGCGTTCAGCCACTTGGCATTCTAAGTTACTATTCAGGGCTTGTACCTGAGCATAAAGTTTATATTGCTCGATCGCCATAGCAAAATGATGACCGAGTGCGAGGGCTAGTTCAATGTCGTAATTCGTCCAAGGTTGAGCTTGATGCCGTTTCACCTCTCGCCACTGTTCAAAGGATTGACGGGGACAGTGTTGTTTTTCATTCGGGTTAAATTTTCCAGCCCAGAGGATTTCTTGAGCGACTTGGCTGCGAAAAATACTCAAGCTACCCAGGAATGAGGAGCGATAATACAAAGGTACCACTAACCAACCTCGAATTGAAGTCCCCTGAAAGGCTGGAGCAAGACTCGCCAAGTCGGAGACTTGATACAAATCGTTGACAATTAGAGGCTGACAACCAACATGAGCCGAATTAGATTCGGATAAACCATTGTGGGTGTCAACGGTTTTATCCCCTGTTACCCATTGAACAAACACAGGATGCTCTTCAAGCGTCGTCTGGCTGTCTCCATCTCCAAATACAGGTTGAGTTCCACAAATGAGGCACTCTGCCCTAGGATTGACTCTGTCTGGGGCAATATATAGCCTACCTCCCGAACTCCCAAGAGCGTTAACTGTTTCTTTTAATGCGGCTTGTAGTTGAATCGTGGGTAACGAATGTAGCAGGGTAGAGACACGATTAATTGTCGCTTCGATTCGATGCTGCTGACGTGTCTGGGATAAAAGATTAGACTGGGCAATGGCAATGGACACTTGATCCACCACTGATTGGACAATTTGCAATTCCCGTTGGCTAATGCTGCGTGGTTTGACATGATGAGAGACTAAAAGCCCCCAGAGTCGTTTCTGTGCCTGCTGAGCCTGGATATCATAGTGGACAATGGGTAAGACCATTGAAGACTGGATGCCCATTGCTTGCAAGTACTTTACATGACAAGCGTCTACAGGACGATAGTGGATCGGCTGAGGGGTTGAGTGATCATCGGTTTCTGTAGGTTCTAACGGTGATAAACCAATCAGTCCGGCTGAAAGATCCACAATGGAACGCAAGCGCTGTGTGAGGTACAATTTACGGGCTTGTTCTGGAATGTCATCAGCGGGGAAGTTTAATCCGTTGAGACAAGGAAGGCGATTGGTGTCTACCGATTCAGCAATCACCTGTCCACCACCCGACTCATTAAAGCGGTAAACCATGACGCGATCGGTTCTTAATAATGATCGCACTTCTGCCACCGTGGCATTTAAAATCTCTTGTAATTCCAAGGATTGGCGAATCCGATTCGTGATCCGGCGCAACAAGTCTTCTTGATCGAGTTCTGGTTGTAACACTGTCCTACTCCTATGAAACACTCTCTGATTCCGGTTTAGAGGGCGATCCAAGTTACGAATCAGATATTTGGCTCGATGCACCGACTTCACAAATCTATGTGAATATACTTAACAGTGTAAGGATTTCAAGTATGCCTGTGTCTAACTCAGATTTAGCGATCTAGGAGTTTATAGTTGGTTTGTGCCAAGCGCTGTCGGATTTGTTGACGGACATTCATCAGCGTTTTCCCCAGATGATTCTGACCCGTTTGCTCCTGACCGCAACCCCAGTAGTAATCCGTGGGAGAATCTTCAACAATCACTTCTTCTCCGGTGTTCAGCAGGATTTGTTGAATATCAGGATGGGTGAGGAATTTGGTCAAAACCCCTTGCCACATGATCTGGCGTTTCACCTGTTCCCAGTCAAGACGCCGTTGGCGGGTGCGATCGCGTCCTAGGATGGCAGCTTCCATTGGCGTTGCCGCATTTTTGATCGTCCAGATTAAGGCTTCGTCTGTCGTTCCGACGAACTTGTGCGCCTGATAGTAATGCTCAACGGTTTGCCAACACCAGCCATCGATCTCAATTGGGTGTGGCGAGAAGTTGGAAAAGCAACCATAGGGTTCATCAACCTTATAAAAATAAATTGTCATGGCAAAACTATCAAACTATTTCGCTGTGTAAAAAGCCTCGTCAACAGACGAGTCATGTCCTAGGGTGCGGCGTCGGAAACGAGGTTCCGTCAAGTCAAGCCCTCCCCAGATTTAAGGGTTAGTTAATCTAGTCCTTTTTATTGGTCAACCGACGGCTGATTGATACCTAAATCTTATAGTAGCGATCGCGAGGCGTTTACGATGAGGGAGATAGAGGAAGACTCTGAGAAGATGGACAGAACAAAAAAAAAGAGTCACTTGCGCGACTCTCTTGATTATCAGGGTGCATCTACATATCAAACTATAGCACTTTAGGGATGAGGGGTGTCACCCCCTATTTTATCGCAATAAGCAAAGAGAGATTGCTGGGAACTAATCAAGAAAAGGCTTTCAGGGAAAAATGGATAAAAAACCAGCTCACATTTTGTTACAAAAATTAACTAATATAGAAAAAACAGTCACCCTGAATCGGGAAACATGCAAACAGCTACCCCACCATCAACCCGTAAAGCTTGGGCAAACGCGATCGCTCAACCTGCCACTGAATTTCCCTTAACTCCCTTACCGATTCTCTCTGGCAGAATCCCCCAAGGGTTACAAGGCTCTCTGTATCGCAATGGGCCCGCCCGCTTAGAACGGGGAGGTCAAAGGATGGGACATTGGTTTGATGGGGATGGCGCTATTTTAGCGGTTCATTTCACGGAGGCTACAGCCACTGGGGTCTATCGCTACGTGCAAACGACAGCCTATCAAGCAGAAGCAGAATCGGGGAAATTACTGTACCCCAACTATGGAACCAAAGCATCGGGGCGGATTTGGGAACGTTGGGGTAAACCCGTAAAAAACAGAGCAAATACTTCTGTATTACCCTTATCCGATAAATTGTTAGCCCTCTGGGAAGGCGGTAATCCCTATGCACTCGACCTGCAAACCTTAGAAACCTGGGGATGCGATCGCTTAGAGAGTTTACCCGAGGGTTCACCCTTTTCAGCCCATCCCAAGCGTGATCCAAAAACGGGTGAGATTTTTAACTTTGGCATCAGCATCGGACTCAATTGTCGCTTAAATCTCTACAAAAGCGACTCAAGCGGCAAAATAGTTCAAAAAGCAACGGTTCCACTCCCAGGAATACCCCTGATTCATGATTTTGTCCTAGCCGGATCTTATCTGGTATTTTTCGTGCCACCTGTGCGGGTTAATCCCCTACCCGCCGCATTGGGGTTGAGTAGCTTTAGCGAGGCGATGGAGTGGCGTCCCCAATTGGGAACTCAAATTTTAGTTGTTGACCGAGAAACGCTCTCATTAGTCGCACGTAGCGAAGCTGATCCGTGGTATCAGTGGCATTTTGTCAATGGCTATGTGAATCAGCAGGGCTCTATCGTGGTCGAGTTTATTCGGTATGAGAATTTTGACACAAACCAACGTCTCAAAGAAATCGCCACAGGTGAGATTCAGACGGTTACTAACGAGACATTATGGCAAGTTGAGATCAATCCCCAAACCGGGACAATTATCGCCCAACGGGAACTGTTGGATCGATACGTCGAGTTTCCAATTGTCCCAGATGCTCAAGTGGGTCAAGCCTCCCGCTCTATTTATCTGGCGCTGCATCGCCAAGACGTAGATAGGCGTCGCGAAATTTATGGTGCGATCGCACGGTTTGATTGTCACACACAAACCCTCATCGAAGCCGATCTCGGCAAGAATCGCTATCCCTCAGAACCAATCCATGCACCTGACGCGCTTAATCCAGAACAGGGATGGGTGTTAACCGTAGTTTATAATGGGGATTCTGACCAAAGTGAAGTTTGGATCTATGACAGCGAGGCTCTTGATCAAGAACCTACCTGTCGGCTGCAATTACCGCAGGTCATTCCTTTAAGTTTTCATGGCAAATGGAAATCTGTTCGTTAAGACGTCCGTGAAATTAAAGTGGAGTGATTAAATTCCTCATTTGTCCTTTGTCTTATGCCCTTAAAAATAAATAACCCGACTGCAAAAACCGGGTTGCCACTAAGTATGTGATAATTGGCATTCAATCTAGTAATCTGAATTTGGTCTAAAAGCTGTTTACTATCGAGGTTGACAGTCAGGAGGGTCAATCCGATTACAACCAGGGGGTGGACTTTCATCTGTTGAACCTAGCGCAAACCTCTGCTGATCTACCAGAAAAGAGGGTTCAAGTTTTCCAGGTTCAGTGATTGACAGACTAGCGAACAAAATCCAGCTATAAATGTGCATTGTAGATCTCTTTGTCATCGCTTGTACATCAAGACTTACGCTGTGACTCCTTTGAGGAGATTTAAAGGTTAATCTCTACAAGAAGGATTTTAAGTTCGTAAGTCATGTAATACTTGCTTCAGACAGTTCAACACCAAATCCGCATAAAATTGAAAGGGATAATAAATTCTATGAAGTTTGCGGCAAATGGGGTTGCTCAGAAACAGCACGGAGGTAGAGGATATAATTCAAATATTTTTGATGTAAATGTGATTTTAAATAGGTTAATTTATCTCTATGGAATTAAACTGTTAAACCTATTGACAATAATAATAAAAGCACTAAGTAAAAGTTATGAATTTACCCAAAACAGGATGCACTCCTCATCATTTAGGGTAGGCAAGAGAAATAAAGCTGTAAACGTTTATACTATTGTTGATTAATCTTGTGCGGCTTAGGGTTACTTGTAGCGATATCACAAGCCCCACAAGATGATCGGCTAAAACTCGTCGATTAACATCCAATGGATTATAAAACAGCTCGTAGCTTTATTATTAATCAGACAACAGCATCTGACCCAAATACAGATGCCTTTTTGGTTCGTCTAAAGTACCGAAAACCACCCGTTCCAGGTCAGGTTACCAATATTTTATTAGCGCTGAAAATGATATTTGAGGGTTTGCGAGATGCATCGACTCTAGATCGAGAACTCGTTTACTCCCTATATTTGTTGGCTTATGAGAGCCGAGAACAGTTTGAAGCAGGGCGTCAGGCTAGGGTGAATTGGCCCCCCCTGCTCAATGAAGATCTCAAGCGTATTGCTCGTGCTGTTGAGAGTATTTTTTCAGGTGTTTGGCAAATAACATAAGACTAGCGATTTCGCAACTCAACTTCAAGTTTATCTAAATCTTCTGGCAAAAAAACCGTTATCCGCCCATTAATTGGCTTGCCATTCTCAGTTTGAGTCACTTCTAACCAATAGGCAAAGCGATCACCTAATAAAAGCTCGCCTTGTCGTGCTACCAGCATCGGTCGATTCTGTCGCCGAGCTAAATCGATGGTTTCTGGTGTGGGATAGGCGTATACCAGTTTAGCTCTCTGGTAATCTTGATAGATCGCTAGACCATAAATCACTCGCATTGACTCCGTGAGTCGTTCTGGAGTCACCCCATTAATCATGTCATAGAAGGAAATTTGCTCACTTTGAATGATACGGCGATTCGTGGGAAAGGTGATTTGACCTGGAGGAAGCACCGAGGCTTCAAATTTAAATCGTTGAGCGGCGGTATTACGCTTGGTTACGACTAATCCATCTCCAATACCTGGTTCTAAAGTAGGATGAGCCGCAATCCAAGCCGCAACTGTTTCCACCGTTTGACCGGGTAACGCCTGAGCGGGATTGGCTATCAATCCCAAGATCATGCCAAGGAATAGAAATGACCCCAGTTTACTTTTTTTCATCGCCAGCCTCCTTCAAGTTTTCTTTTCCCTTATAAACAATTATGGCAGTTAGCTGAACATCTCACCGTTCGCTCATTTGGGTAACTCAGTAAGTAGTCGGACTTTTATTCAAGCTAACGGTGGAGATTAGGCAACAGGCAACAGTACAGAATGTCCTAACCTGCCTTGGTAAGGCTATAAGCTGTCATGCATTTAAATTGGCAATGGGTAGCGAGCAAGATGCTCGCACTTTCGATTACTAATGACAATTTGGCAGGACAGAGCGATCGCACGCCCCAATCTTCTGGCATCCTAGAGATGATTACCTGTCCCCTAGAACAGCTTCATGCCCCTTTCCCACTTCACCAAAAAAGAAATCCCGCCAGCATCTCAACCCACAGACGTTGATTGGTGTAGAGGTTTTGCAGCATGAAGCCAGATAGCAAGTACCAGCCACTCTGGGCATTTCTGCAAGAGAGTAATCAAGATGAAGTCATTCTCACCTTTGCAGAAATCGAGAAACTCATGAATGACACCTTACCCGACTCAGCACGGAAAAAACGGGCATGGTGGAGCAATCGCAGCAAAGGCGCACTGCAAGCAAATGCCTGGATGGAAGCCGGATATCGAGTTGAGGATGTTGATTTGGAGCAGCAACGGGTAACATTTCGTCAACCTACCGCTAAACCTAAAGTTCAGCGCGTGGGTGACACTGTGCTGTGGAACGCTCAACTCATCAAAGCACTGCGCCGCCACATGGGTTTGACACAGGCAGAGTTTGCTCAAAAGCTTGGAGTGTATCAGCAAACGGTTAGCCAGTGGGAAAATAGCGCTTATGAGCCGACTCTCGCTACATCGAAATATCTAACTTTAATCGCTCAACAAGCTGGATTCGAGTACTGAGAGGAAAGCTAGAGGTTCAGAATATTTTTCAACGTATCGCGGGAGTCCCCACCCTCAGCGTTAGCAGGGTGGGGAGGGATAGCGGATTGCCGGAGGAACGAAGGCAATCAACCCTTCGACTTCGCTCAGGGTTAATCTTGAGGTGCTTCTTGGGATTTAATGTAAGCTTTGACTCTCTCAATGGGAGCGCCACCAGTAGAGGCAACATAATAAGAGCCTGACCAGAATGCTGACTTGGTATAAGTTTGTGATAGTTCCACAGCAAAGTCTTTTCTGATGATTCGACTGGAAGCAGACTTCATGCTGCCAATTAGAGATGAAAGTTTGTTGTCAGGATGAAAGTCTACCAATAGATGTACGTGATCGGCTTCTCCTGAGAACTCGACAAGGCGGCACTTTGTCTTAATACAAATATTTGCAAGCACCTCATGCAATCGCTCCAGCATTCCCGATGTAATAACCTTACGTCTGTATTTAGTTACGAACACTATATGCAGTTGAACAGAAAATACGGAATGAGAACCCTTTCTGGCTTTCAGTTGACATACCCCCACCTGAGTCTGTTAAATTAATGTTAACAGGAGGAAGCGGCAATGCCAACAAGACGTGTAACTTTTCGGCTATACCCCAATAAAAAGCAAGAGCAGACATTACGGTATCACCGTAAGTTGCATAAAGACCTGTATAACGCTGCTGTCTGCAATCGATTTACCCAGTATCAAAGGTTTAATCACCGAGTTGATTACTTTGAGCAGCAAAACTCTTTGCCTGCTTTCAAGGAAGTTTGGGGAGAGTACAAAGAATGTAATTGCATGACTTTGCAGGCTACGTTAAAGCGTGTTGATTACGCTTTTAATCGGTGGTTTAAAGGGTTAGCCAAGCGACCTAAATATAAGTCGATTAAGCATTATTCGGGCTGGACGTATCCGAGTAAAACAGGTTGGAAGGTACACACAACAGGTGATAACGGTTATCTGGAATTAGCCAAAATTGGTTCTATCCAGATGCGCGGTAAAGCCCGGATTTGGGGGACTCCGACAACTTGTACCATTGTTTATCGCAATGGCAAATGGTACGCCAGTATCACCGTTAACTTAACCGAGCTACAGGCGGCAACAAGACAAACAGATTTTGGCTCAGTTGGCATCGACTTGGGTTGCAAGTCAGCGTTGGCGATAACTGATGGGGAAAACCATTCTTTTATTGAAGCCCCTAAGTTTTTGCGAAAAGCTGAGGCGAAAATCAAGCATCTTTCTAAGGGAAAGCGTCGTAAAACGGCTCCCAATAGACAGAAGAAACAGAAAGGCTCTAGTCGGTGGAAAAAGACCCAAGCTAAAATTAGCAAAGTAACCCGTAAGGTAGCTAATCAGCGTCAAAATTGGGTACACCAAGTAGCAACAGACATTGTACGCTGTAATAGCTTCGTTGCTACAGAAAAACTAGAAGTCTCTAAAATGACCCGCAAAGCCAAAAAAGGTAAGCGCAAAAAGCAAAAAGCCGGACTAAACAAATCCATTTTAGATGTGGGCATGGGAATGCTAAGGTCAGCGATTGAATATAAAGTAAAAGACGCGGGTGGGGTTTTTGTTGAAGTTCCCACTCGCAAAGTTAAACCATCCCAAACCTGTCCTAACTGTGGAAATCAGCAGAAAAAGACCTTAGACGAAAGAGTTCATCATTGCCATAAATGCGGATTTACCATGGATAGGGACTTAGCCGCTGCCTTAGTCATGCTTTTGTGGGCATTAGGAAAGCTACCGGGGTTTGGAACGAGGATGGTAGACGCAGATGTCTCTAGCTCTACTTCAGAAACTTGTAAGCGCAAGCGAACGGGAAGCATGAAGCAACTAGGGCAGGCGAAGCGTCGGAAACACAGCCCTACTGGTCTGGTTGTAGAAACCCAGACCTCAACGAAGTAGGTCTGGGTAGTTCATGAGACGGCAACATCTACCCCAACAGTGAAATCATGCAACGCATACGCCATCACATCAACCCCAAAACCTTCGTTATCACCCTTGGGCAAATCGCCAAACTCCTGAGAATCCCCCAAGAGCGCATTCTCAACTGGGAAAAATGGCATAACGTCCTCTGGGTACATATCAAAGGAATCGGTGGTTACTTCGTCAGTTATCGCCAGATTGAACAGTGGATTGCCGCTTGTCGCACGCTTATACGCTACTGTCCCAATCTAAATGCCCTCGATCGCCTATGGCAATCAATCTGTATTGAAGCCCAACGCTATACACCAGAGGCATTATCCCGACTCGAAATAATCCACCAGCAGCGATATGTCTATTTATCCAACCGCTAACAAATCCCAAATCACAAGGGGAGCACCAAGTTTGCGACGCTTTCTGCCGACTTGTGACTACCCCGTAAACGGAGACTCTTTCCATGTTAAAACCAAACTGTCCCCCTAGTGAACTCACCTACCAGCAAGGCTATCAACAAGCGTTAGAAGATTTCGCGATCGCGCCTCTGTTCAGCCACGTTTCTACCTACTCTGACGCTGACTTTGACGCTACTTGGATGAACCTGACCCAATCGGATAGACTGGCTTTGCCCTCCTGAATCCAATCCGTAGGAACTCTCAAGAAACACGTTCTGACCGCTCCCTAATCGTGCAATTGCTTACTCAGACTACTGTGTGGCTGCTTATTTAGGGCTTGCTGCACAAGTGAAGAAACCCTGACCTATCAAGGTGATTAGCCAGTCCGCGCAGGCGGACGAAAGTTTGTGTAGCAGCGATTTTAATCGCCGTGGCAAAATGACAGTCATTCTGTCGCTATTGTTGGCTGACTTGGCGGAATCTGCTCGATCCCAATTAATACTTCCATGACTGACTTAACAATCGGTGCAGCTACCGTAGAGCCAAAGGCATTTCCCTTCGGTTCATCCACCACCGCCATCACCACATAACGGGGAGAATCCACACTTAAAATTCCCACAAAGCTGGTAATTTTGGCATTAGTAAAATACCCCCCCGTGGGACTGGCTTTCTGAGCTGTTCCCGTCTTTCCCGCCACTCGATACCCTGGAATGTCAGCCGTTTTTCCCGTTCCTTGGCTAACTACTGTTTCCATCATTTCCAGAACGTTCTGGCAAGTGGCGGGCGAGAAGATGGGGCGGGGCGCACTCAGACGTGGTTGCCAATAAAGCTGACCTTGACTATCAAAAAGTCCCTGTACAACATGAGGCACAACCAACTTACCCCCATTAGCTAACGTAGCATGGAGTTGAGTAAGCTGGAGCGGCGTTAGGGAAAAGCCTTGACCAAACGCTGTTGTTGCTGGTTCGATCGGGGAACTGGTAAACTTTTGCTGGTTTTTGAGCTGTCCGGCGGTTTCAAATGGCAAATCTGTTTCCAGTTTCTGTCCCAATCCCAATCGTTCTAACCAACCATAATAAACCTCAGGCTTCATTTGTTGCATCATCCGCACCATTCCCACGTTACTGGAATGTTGCAGGATTTGGGCGGGATCGATCATGCCACGAACTTGTTTGTCATAGTTAGAAATGGGCCACCGACCGATCTGAAGCGAACCTGTATCGTTGAATACCTGATCCGGACGAACTGCGCCAGATTCCAGCGCGATCGCTACATTCAAAGGCTTAAACGTGGAACCCGGTTCATACAAATCTGCCAATGCCCAATTTTTAAACAAACTAATGTCAGAGGTATAGAATTGGTTCGGGTTATAGGTTGGCTCTGACACCAACGCTAACAAGGAACCATCCCGGGCATCCATAACAATTACAGTACCTCGTTTGGCATTAAATTCCTTAATTTTTTGCTTGAGCGCAGAACGTGCCGCACGTTGTAAGCGACTATCTAGGGTCAGTTGCAACCGCAGATCATCAGAGTGGAGAAATCCTTCTGGAATATGATCAGGCATCAATGTTCCATTACCCGACCGACTCATTCGCAGCGTGCGAACTTCTCGTTCTAACAATTTTTCCTGAGAATACTCAATTCCTGCCTGACCTTGATGATCAACGTTGACATACCCGACCACATCGGCTGCTAACTCTTGCTGAGGATAAAGGCGAGAATATTTAGGAATCAGTTCAATCCCATCCAAACTTAATTGAGCGATTTTGTTAGCCACATCTTCAGTTAATGAGCCGCCCACTCGAATTCCCGTATTTTTTTTGTTAAATAGCATTTCCAAATCCGCAGACGACTTATCCAGGATTGGCGCTATCTGAGTGGCTATATTTTGTTTAGGCAGTTTAAACAGTTTGGGATGAACATAAAGGGTATAGACTCGCCGATCCACCGCCAAAACATTCCCATTACGGTCAACAATTGGACGACGGGGAATAAACGGACGCATATAAATCATCTGCTGTTGCCGTGCTTTTTCTTCCAAGCTGGGAGAAATGACGACTTGCAGCCGATATAGATTAAATAAAAGCCCAAAACTCCCTGCCATCATGATTGCCCAAATTAACAGTAATCTAAACCCAGGACGTTGAAAAAGTTTTGACCCAACGCTAGGCTTAAGGGCATGGTTTGGTTCCTTCCCTTTGCTTAAGGGCATGGTTTTAATTTTTGAGTTCTGCATTCGATTACTCATCTTGCCCAACTAAAGTTTAGAGATTAGCTAGGCACAATAAATATATTATCCCCCCGGTCGCCCTATCCCCCTGCAACCTTAGTATCCCAAAGGAGTCTTTGCCAAAGTTTCTGGCTCAGGCTTCTGATTCGGAGATTCCCGGAATTGGCGCTGAGGTGCCGGAGGGAGCAAAATGGTATTGGCGGTAGTGGGTGTCACCAAACCTGTAGCTGGGCGTTCCGCTTGTTGAGCAAGTTGATCTTTGATGATTTCATTCGTCGTTGTCAGGTCACGTTCATTGCGTTGTAGTGTTCCCAATTTCCGGTATTCTTGCGTCCACTGCTGCTGGGTATATACAGTCCAGGAATAAATGGTTAGTGTGGCAATACCTAGGAGCACGGTGATCACATCTGAACCGCGTTGCAGGATCATCAGCGATCGCAGCCAGCCTGGAGTCCGCTCTCGTGAGGTATTAAGCCGTTCTACTTTTTGCTGGCTGGTTCTAGGCTTCAGGGGGGACAAGTGGCTTGATCGAGATGAGCGCACCCTCGAGTGAACTGGAACTTGGCGAGAGGGACGACGTTGAACTGGAACAGAGCGAGAGACAGCATTCATAAGCTTATGGCAGATATTTGCATTTTGAGTTTTGTGTAGGAGCAGGCTTTACTACTATCATTTTTTACCTCACAAAGGATGCGACTCGTGAGAGTTCCAACCGAGTTTTGAGTGCAAGAGTCTTGGCTATTGACTGTTGAGTGGGAAATTTCTTTTATGTTTTCCCATCTCCCCCATCTCCCCTATCTTCCAAATCTCCCCTATCTTTCCTGTAAACTCGCTTGGGCGACTTCCCGTGAAAAATCAGAAGCCGGATCGGGGGATTGAGAGGACGAGGGACTCGATTGGATAGCATGAGGATGACGCACTGGGATTTGCAAAATAAACTCAGTCCCTTGACCGGGTTGCGATCGCACGTCTAATTGACCCTGGTGTTGGTTGACAATGGTTTGATAGCTCACGGTTAAACCCAAACCTCGACCTTCTCCAACGGCTTTGGTTGTGAAAAATGGCTCAAAGATACTCGATAGAATGTCTGGATTAATCCCTGAACCATTGTCAGCTATACTAATTTGTACCCGATCCTCCTCTGCGGAAGGGATGCTGGGTAGCCATTGCGTTCGCAGGGTAATTATTTTATCAGAATTAGGCGAACGATCGAGCGCTTCAATGGCATTTGTCAGAAGATTAAGAAATACCTGATTGATGGGCTTAGGGTAACATTCAACATGGGGGAGGTTATCGTAATGCCGCTCTATCTTGATCCTGTTGACAAATTGGTTGTGCAGGATTAATAAAGTGTTTTCCAAAGCGGCGTTGATATCGATCAGTTTCACCGAGGCTTCGTTGTGCCGCGAAAATCTCTGTAATAACTGTACGATTTCCTGGATTCGCTGGGTTCCCGATTCCATGGATTGCAAAATTTTTGGTAAGTCCTTGGTTAAAAAATCAATTTCTACCTCCTCTAAGATGTTTTCGAGTGTCGGTGAGGGATTGGGATATTCAGTTTGGTAGGCTTGCACTAAGCGCAGCAAGTCATTGACATAATTTTCTAGGTAAGGAATATTGCCATAGATGAAACTGATGGGATTATTAATTTCATGAGCCACCCCAGCGACCATTCTGCCTAAACTGGACATTTTTTCACTCTGAATCAGTTGGACTTGGGTGAGTCGCAGTTCTTCAATCATTTCTGCCAGTTTTTGGGCTTGCATGGCATTATGTGCCGCTTGTTGCTGGGTGCGGGTATATAAATATGCCTGTTGTAGAGAAATTGCTAGCTGATCGGCAACAGCTTGTGCTAGTTCTTGATCGTGTTTTGACCAATAGCGAATGTAAGCACATTGATTGAGATACAAAATGGCATAGAGTTTTCCATGGGCTTGTACCGGAACCACTAATGAGGATTTGATTTGGGCATGTTGGTATTCTTCGTTGTTTACATCAATCCGCTCATCTTGGGTTACATCAGGAATCACTACAGCCTGTCGGTGCTGAATAATCCACTGTGTAATCGGGCCATGGGGATTGAATGTATCCTTGCAAGGGGCAAAGGGTTGGCGATACACCTCATAGAGATGGTTCTGGTGTAATGAATCGCTGTTATTCTTGGTGATTGGGGTTTCTCGGTTGACAGATGGTACATCTGAAGTCTGGTAATCCTCCACTAAATGCACCAAGCATCGATCCACTGCCAACGCTGACCACATCTGGGTAATTGCTTCCGTTAATATGGTCTGGGGGTCAAAACTCTGGCGAGTTTGGCTAGTAATATGATTAACGAGCTGCTCCCGAATGGCTTGGTTCTGGGTTTGTTCATAGAGTTGGGCTTGACGGATTCCAATTTCTAAGGATTCTGCTATCGACTCTAAAAATTGAATTTCTGGAGTTGCCCAAAACCGGGGTTGTTCACAAAGACAAGCAATAAATCCAATTCCGTTTTCTTTACCTGTGACGGGAATAAATAAGTTTGCCTTATAGCCCCAGAGGGGGAGATAGGGGACGAGTGATGGGGGATTGGCAGGGGATTTCTGTAAAAGCCGTTGAATTCTCCATCGTAGTCCTGTGGGTGTCAAGTGCGCTGTTCCGTGATTAACGATCCGTTTCCCTTCTGCGATCGCCCGTGCTAGAGTGCCAAAATATTCCAATGGATACTCTCCCAAATATGAAGGCTGATGCTCATGCTGACGGCGTTCGCAGACAATCTCAACTTGCCCCCGTTCTTCCCCATACCAGAAAAAACTACAACAATCAAGTCGAAGCAACGCCGCAATTTCGTCTACGGCTGTTTGCACAACAACTTGCAATTCCAGGGAATTACGGATGCGATCAACGATTTTTTGGGTTAGTGCTGCTTGCCTTGGGGGATACTTGATCCAAGCTTGGATCGATTGAAAAGCGTGATAAAAATTAGAAAACACAATGCATTCCTTAAACAATCCTCCGCACCCACCTTGACGGCTTGTCCTGATTTTATAGGCTAAACCGCAAAAAAACCCTATATTAACAATTATGCAGCTAATTTAGTCATACTACGTAATTCTTCAGAATTTATCTGAATCATAAGTAACATTCCGGCAACTAGGTCAGGTAAGCGGGTGAATGTCATTCCAGCCTATCTTGGCATCTTCCCTCACTCTCAAGGTAAGCAAAGCGGCGTGTAAGCGCAGTGTAGCGAAGTGCCACCCTTATCGGTTAGAATAAACTACCCAGACCTGCTATCGCAGAGGTCTGGGTTTTCAGTAGCCCTGAAGTCATCAAACAAGTTAAGCTGAACGTATCTGGGAGTTCTGTTTAACTTGCACGATAACCCCGTGCCTCCAGGCTGGTTTATAGACAGCCCCACAAGTGCAATATTATTGGCTCCATTAAAGTCGGCATCCCCATGCCAACCACAATGACCACACCTGAAAGTCTTGCCACTGCGATAAGACTTTCCCTTTACAGGGTGAATGTGTAGGCAGTTGTGACACATTTGGGAGGTATAGGCAGGGGGGATTGGGGTAACTCGAATCCCAGCAGAAGGTGCTTTGTACTCAATAAACATTCGCAGTTGATAAAATGCCCACGAATTTGAGCGTCGCCGCTCTGTCTTGTTTCTCGGCTGCTGGTTAGTTCTGTCCCTGATGCCTGTTAGGTCTTCTATGGCAATTGATGCACTCAGTTCAACTGCCCGTTTGACCACTGACTTAGAAATGTTGTGATTGAGCCATTGCTGATAGCGCTTTTCCCTCCCCGACAGCCGTTTCAAGATTTCTCGACATCTACGCCGAGTCGTCCTTGTGCCTTTCGGGGCACTCTTCTGGAGAGACGCCCTAATCTTGGAAAACTTGTCTCTAACTTCCTGGATACCCGTACCGTCCCACTTTTTTCCTTCCGAGGTAACCGCAATGTCGCGGCGTCCTAGGTCGATACCAATTACTTTATCGGTATCCTTTGGGTCGGGTGCGCCATCCTTAATCTGAATATGCAGGTAGAACTGACAGTCACGGTGCTTGCACAGTTGAGCTGAGGTAGGGTTCCTTCCTTTGAGTTTTCCTCTTTGGTAGTTGCCTACCTTCAACTCAATCCGTTCTCTGCCGTGAATGGTGGCAAGGCTTACCGTCCAGTCTTTCTGTGTGAACCGAAACAAGTCCTTATCACAGTCCATGCTGCTTGGGTGAAACCCTTTAACAGGCTTGCCTTTGTGCAAGGCTACCTTTCGGTTAGCCGCTACTCTTGCACAAGCTCTGACTGCCATGTTTGCCACCAAATTAAATTCGCTTTTGATGGTTTGATAAGTCAGAGATTGGATAGCAATTTTGTTGGTCAGCTTTGGGTTTGTATGTGTGTTCACATAGTTGCAAGCATCCGCAAACGCCTGAAGGGTTGCCTCTAATTTAGCCACTTGTTCAGGAGAGGGTTGGAGCTTTACAACTATCGTGAGAACTTGTTTCATGGCTAAGATTATACCACTCACCTAGCGGGAAATAATGGGAAATACGAAAGGACATTGAGTCCTCGTATTTCCCGCTCTCCCCCTGCGGCTTACCTCCACTTCGTCAAGGTTGAAGCCGTAGCCCCTCGCAATCCCGGTGGGTTGATTCTAGCTAGATTAAGGAAAAAAACAAGTAGTCGTGTTAAAACTATAAAGTTATAGTAAGCTAACATAACGTCTAATTTGACGCAGACCTTAACAAAAGGGGGAGT
Source organism: Coleofasciculus sp. G1-WW12-02 (assembly GCF_040219735.1). Taxonomy (NCBI): domain Bacteria; kingdom Bacillati; phylum Cyanobacteriota; class Cyanophyceae; order Coleofasciculales; family Coleofasciculaceae; genus Coleofasciculus; species Coleofasciculus sp. G1-WW12-02. The sequence goes on from NZ_JAVJRX010000139.1 coordinate 46,944, forward strand.
GTATGACTAAAAAATTACTGAGTTTGCTGCTGGTGTTGGCTTTGGGAGCTACTTTGGGCGCTTGCCAAAATGAAGCAGGCGTAGACGATACTGAACCAGTAGAGGGTGGAGAAGCCATAGAGGAACCCGTTGAGTCTCCTACTGAGTCTCCTGCTGAGTAGCCTAGCCACAGAGAAATGCGATCGCCCATAGATCGCCCTATCCCTAAAGCTTGAAAGTATTTCTTAAGCCAAAGTGCGATATCGAGACATTCTTGTCAGGTATCGCTTTTTGTTTTCAACCTTGGCACCAGCTTCTTTGCCATGGAGCATCAACCATGAACTCTAAACAACAACGTTGGTTGCACTTAGGGCTACTCATGTTATGGATAGCTCTGGGTACAATCCTGCGCTTGAGTCGTCTTTTGTCTCTACCCCCGTGGACAGATGAATGTGCCACGATGGTCTTTAGTTTAGGTAACAGTTTTCAAACCGTGCCACTGAATCAGTGGATTGGTGCGGATGTCTTGCTCTCTCCTTTGTCGCCTATGGTTGATGCAGATATTAGTTCAGTTGTCAACCATTTAATCCAAGAAAGTACCCATCCACCCATTTATTTTTTCCTAACCCATTGGTGGATAAAGTTCTTTCCCACCGATGACGGATTGGTATCATTATGGGGGGCGCGATCGCTCTCAGCATTGTTGGGAATTGCGGCTATTCCTAGCCTATTCGGTTTGGGGTATCTGGCGTTTGGTTCTCGGTTAGTCGGTCAAATCGCCGCCGCAATGATGGCGGTTTCACCTTATGGGATTTTTCTCGCCCAAGATGCACGTCACTACACCTTGGCGATTTTATGGGTGATTGCGTCTTTATCCTGTTTAGTCATGGCGATTCAAGCCATCCACCGTCATCAGCCGTTATCTGTTGGCATGGGATTAGTTTGGGTGGGTGTCAATAGTTTGGGAATCGCCACTCATTATTTTTTCAGCTTAACCCTATGCGCTCAAGGGGTTGTGCTGTTGACGCAGGCTTGGCAACAGGGAAGGAAAGATCCTCAGAGTTTGACGCGATCGCATTGGCGGCGTATCTATGGGGTTTCGGTAGGGACGCTTATCGGCTGTTTAGTCTGGCTACCTGCTTTATACAGTATCTACGGTAGCGAACCCACCGCCTGGATAGCTGACGGGGATCTAACCGGTGAATGGTTAGCACCCATCGGGCGGCTGTTAATATGGGGGCTGAGTATGATCCTGTTGCTTCCTACCGCCACAACTATTTTGCCGATTGGGATTATAGTCTTGTCTGGTATAGTGACGGTTTTATTTACCGTTAGCCTGATACCGAAACTTAGTAATGGCTGGAAACTTCAACAGCATTTTCCCGATCCCCGTTTAGCCTTGCAGGTTTTCAGGGTATATTTAGTGAGTGCGATTGCCTTAGTCTTTGGCATCACCTACGGTTTAGGTATGGACTTAACCCTGGGGGCACGGTTTCAGTTTTTTTACTTTCCGGCTGTAATCTTGGTATTCGCCGGGATACTCGCTGGAGTTTGGCAGCAGGAAACGTTCGATCCAGCTTCTGAGATAAAGCATAGCAAAGCAATTGTGGCAATGATTTGGCTAATGGGATTAATCGGAGGATTTACTGCAATTGGGAATTTAGGATACTTACAAAATCACCGTCCTGATTTACTTGCACCCGTAATTCAAGACGCTTCTCAATCTCCCGTATTCATTGCCACCACTCACAAGCATCATGGACAAACCGGACGACTGATGGGGTTAGCTTGGGAATTTAAACAGTTATCGGATAGGAATGGTTCTGTTCAATTCTTCCTAGCCGATCGCGATCCCCAAAAGAGAACCTATACAGACGCGATCGCACTCTTGCAAAAAACGTTAACTGAACTGTCACGCCCCTTCGATTTATGGTTAGTGGATTTTCGGACTAAGGTTGATTTAGACGCGCAGCATTGTTTTCGGGATCACTTATCTGGGTCATGGGCTGGTGAATATAAATATAAACTTTATCGTTGTTTGGCAGAAAAATAAAATAATGGGGTTTTCAAGTTAGTGGGATACCTTATTTTATTCCTCATCCCTGATTAATGTACTGTCCGATTTTTTAGGGCTTCTTCTCGTATCTCACCAACCCGTTCAGGTAGTAGAGACGTTCCGGCGGAACGTCTCTACCACAGTTTTTTATTCCCATTAAACCGGAAACGGCAAAAACGGGATAGAACTCACCAAAGTTTGTAAATTGTCAGCTAAAGCTGTCGAGAGTTGCTGGGTGATCGGTAAACTATCAACCACGATGCCAGTACACAAAAGCATCATGTACAGAATAGAGTATTTAAACAGTCCTCGAGCCAGTTGGTTACTGGTTGGGTTTTGTAATAACTGCCACGCTTTTTGCAGAAAAATACTCCCCAACAACAGCGCGATCGCGCCATAAACGACACCCGATACCCCCAACGGATAAATGAATAACAGCGACGCGGGGACAACTAACAACGTGTAAACCCAGATTTGACGGGTTGTAGACTCTTCACCTGCTACTACGGGTAACATGGGAATTCCGACTTTGGCGTAATCCTCGCGAATCATCAAAGCCAGCGCCCAGAAATGGGGAGGAGTCCACAAAAAGACGACAGCAAACAGTAACCAGGCGGGTAAACTCAACTCTCCCGTCACCGCCGCCCAACCCACCAGCGCTGGAATCGCACCTGCTGCACCGCCAATCACGATGTTCTGGGGTGTATGGCGTTTGAGTAAGTGGGTGTAAATCCCCATGTAGAAGACAATGCCCGACATTGCCAATAATGCAGCTAGAAGATTGGCAAATACAACCAATAGGGTAAACGATGCCGAGGCTAAAGCGATCGCAAATAACAAGGCATCACGAGTCTGTATCCGCCCTGAGGGAATCGGACGGTTACGGGTGCGTAGCATCTCATAATCGATATCACGATCATAAATGCAGTTGAGGGCTTGAGCCGAAGCAGCTGCTAAGGTTCCTCCAAGCAGGGTAATGAGTAGCAAAAAGGGATCAACTTGCCCCTCAGATGCCATCCACATCCCGGCGGCTGTCGTAATCAACAGCAGGGGAATGATACGAGGTTTTGTGAGTTGGTAGTAGCTCTGAATCACTTGCCGAACGTTGTCATGTTGACGGGATACAGTTGTCCCAATCATTGAACACCAATTCCTTTTTGTTGAAACACTACGTACACTTTGACACAATCGTCACTTTTATGCTGTAGGGGCATAAGGGAGCGGGGGGCATTGGTGACGGGGAGACGAGATGGGCCAGATGAAGGAGTTAACTCAAAACCTCAAAACTCAAGACTTCCCCAATGCTATAGGCTGGAGTTTGCCACGGCTAGCCCAGTGGTGCGATCGCGTAATGCCAAAACGGTAAAGACAAGCAAATCTCCTAGTAATGCCGCACCTACGGCTTGATGGGACACGGTTAGGGGTTCAACCTGTAGGTGTAACCAGAACGTCGCCACTCCCAGAAGAATCTGTAAAATGACTAATCCACCAGCCAGATTGGCTAACTGTCGCAACAGGGGATGGAGGGCAGGTGTGCGCCATGCCACAATGACAAGAGTCAAGGTGGCTAACGTAGCTGGGACTACACCCGCAATGTGACTATTCATCACGGTGCAAAGTTGAGAAGCGCCAAAGCATTGATGTAATGCCCAACGGGAAGCAACCAAACCCCCCAACAAGCTTTGTAAGTAAACCAAAATAGCTGCCGTCAAACCCAGCCACGGTAAGGGTCCAGCCGCTCCTGTACCCTTGTAGGGCATGAGGGCTGTACCAATAATCAGTAAGGTTGAGAAAAACAACAAGGCTGTACCCAAGTGAGCCGTCACAATATCAAACCGTAACAGTTCGGTAACCGTTAAGCCACCCAAGACGCCTTGAAACACAATTAAACCAAAGGCAAACGTTGTTGCCCAAGGCAGCCACTTGGGTAAAAAACGGCGATCCCACCACGACAAACCCATTAGGGCGATCGTACTGACGCCAATTAATGCAGCATCGAGGCGATGGAACCATTCCAAAAAGACTTGAAAATTCATTTGCTGACTTGGCACTAATTGTCCGTAGCACAGGGGCCAATCGGGACAAGCGAGTCCAGCATTCATCACCCGCGTCGCACTTCCTACTGCCATCAACAGCAATGTAGCGATCGCGATTTTCCAAACAAGGCGGCGGTTACGATCCCTGGCTTGGGAGCGATCGGGGGACTTAATCGTATGTTGATGAAGGACGGATTCAGTCATAGCACTCATTGCTAATTAACTCTATCAAACCCTGAGTACCAACTCATGAGGTAAGGCTCAGGCACAGCTCATTCTCTCCAATGAACTACTCACACGATAACGCGCCAGCACCTAATCTGGGTGAGGAGGGGATGGGGGATATGGGGAAGTGTTGAGTGTTGAGTGTGTAGGGGTGGGTTTCACTACTATCATAATAGAGACAACAACAGCCTAGCAAGGTTATGGCTAAAAACAAAAAGCCTAGGGGAGTACAACAAATGTTGCTACACCCGCTCTGTTGCACCTCTACGAATTGACACTCCCCGCCCTATAAGTGCGGGGATTCTTAGTTCCGCGACACACCTTACAATTATCTATCCTTGCGGCAATACTTAAACCAAACACCCGTAGAAAACTACCAAGTATTGAGCCTAATTTAGATAACTCCAGAG